>JAUMVH010000150.1 GCA_030530245.1 Ruminococcus sp. | reverse complement strand
GTCGTTGTAGTAGTCGTTGTTGTAGTCGTGGTGGTAGTAGTCGCAGTAGTTGTAGTTGTTGTTTTAGGGATACCGTGGTAAGCGTTGTATATATCGAAAACGTTGAACGGCACTTCCGAGAGGTCAGCCTCTTTACTTTCAGCGCCCGATGTGTTATCATATACTATAGAGGTATCTTCAGTTCTTGCAGCCGAGCTCGAAACTGGAAGAGCGACTGCGGCTGAACTCAAGGCTATCGCACATGAAAGGACTACTGAAAGTATTTTTCTGACTGGTTTCATGACACGTAAGCCTCCTTTGCCTTAAAAGATTTACGGTCAAACAGCTAAAAGTTAGCTAATTATTTGACCGCAAGTTTATTATATCATTTTATTGCTTATATTTCAACCCTTTCAGGGCAATTTTACATCTCAGACATAAAATATTGTAAAAATAAGACTAAACAAGAACAATATTTTTGTACAAAATACTGACATTGGCTGCCTGTACAGCTGTTATTTTACATTCCATTTCAGAGAGATTTTGGCTGCTCTCATCTATTACACGCATGAAAGCGGCAAAACTACGCACATTCTTCCGTACTTTTACGCAGCAGACTTCTGTCAATCAAAAAAGGTGGTATATATGCGAGAATTTACGATAAATAATAACGACAGCGGACAGAGAATAGACAAATTCCTGTCCAAAGCCATGCCCGAGCTCCCGAAAAGCATGATGTACCGCCTTATCCGCAAGAAGGACATCAAGCTCAACGGCAAGCGCTGTGAGGCGTCGGCTCTGCTAAGCGAGGGCGACGTACTGCGCGTATACGTCAAGGACGAGGTCGCGGCGGCGAAGTCGCACGATATGTCGTTTAAGCAGTCGTCGGACGATTTGCAGATAGTATACGAGGACTCAAATATACTCGTCTTATTTAAGCCCGTGGGAGTCGACTCCCACCCCAACGTCACTTCCTCCGCGGATACGCTCATCGACCGCGTGAAGAAGTATCTGTGGCGGAAGGGCGAGTACGTCCCCGAGGAGGAGAGCTCGTTTGCTCCCGCGCTGTGCAGCCGTCTCGACCGCAATACAGCGGGACTCGTCACCGCTGCTAAGACCGCAGCGGCTCTGCGGGAGGTCAACGCTGCCATAAAAAGCGGCGACCTCCACAAGATATACCGCTGTGTTACGGTGTCCGCGCCGCCGACTCCCGAGGCAGTCGCGACCGCCTACCACCGCAAGGACGAGGACAGGAACATCGTCCGCATATCTGACGCTCCCGCCGACGGCTTCCGCGAGATACGCACGGGCTGGCGCACGGTCGCGGAAAAGGGCGGACTGTACCTGCTCGAGGTCACGCTGTATACAGGACGCACACACCAGATACGCGCCCACTTTGCTCACCTCGGAGCACCGCTGCTCGGCGACGGAAAATACGGCGATATCCGCGCAAACAAGCGATACGGCGTCTTCCGCCAGCAGCTCTGCGCATATGCGCTCGAGTTCAGCCTGCCCGAGGGATCGCCGCTCGCGTACCTGAATTGTAAGCGCATTACAGCTCCCGCGCCCGAATTTGAGGAACGTTTCCGCTGAATTTCCATTAAAAGGATTGACTTTTCCACGCAGGCGGATATATAATAAAGATGACGGCATTGTCCGAATAAATGAAATGGAGTGAAAAACCATGGCTAACCGCTACGCAGGAACACAGACAGAAAAGAACCTCCGTGCAGCCTTCTCGGGCGAATCAGAGGCAAGAAACAAGTATACCTTCTTTGCATCAAAGGCTAAGAAGGAGGGCTTCGAGCAGATAGCTGCCCTCTTCACCAAGACCGCCGACAACGAGAAGGAGCACGCAAAGATGTGGTTCAAGGAGCTCGAGGGCATAGGCACGACAGCCGAGAACCTCGCAGCAGCCGCTGACGGCGAGAACTACGAGTGGACCGATATGTACGAGGGCTTCGCAAAGACAGCCGAGGAGGAGGGCTTCCCCGAGCTCGCGGCAAAATTCCGACAGGTCGGCGAGATAGAGAAGCACCACGAGGAGCGTTACCGCGCGCTGCTCAAAAATGTAGAGATGCAGCAGGTGTTTGAGAAGAGCGAGGTCAAGGTGTGGGAGTGCCGCAACTGCGGACACATAGTCGTAGGCACAAAAGCGCCCGATGTCTGTCCCGTGTGCGCCCATCCGCAGTCTTATTTCGAGCTCCACGCCGAGAATTACTGATATTGACAATTTTCGACTTGTATGCTATAATGATTGCATATGCAATCATTATATATGATTAGAATGCCCTTGCAGATACGCAGATCTTTGATCTGCTCCCTGCATATCGGGCAATTATACCATAAAGCAAAGCTTTATGGTATAATGACTTATATCCTTATTGCTCCGCTTTTTCGGCGGAGCAGCGGACATAAAGGAGGAAATTATCATGTATTGTAAAAACTGCGGAAGCGCCGTAGAACAGGGTGCAGCCATCTGCACCAACTGCGGAGTCCCTGTGGGACAGGGGACAAATTACTGCGAAAACTGCGGAACAGCGCTCCAGCCTGGCGCGGCTGTATGTATGTCCTGCGGCTTTGCGGCAAACGCGACGGTCAAGGCTCCCGCTATGCCTGGGGCAAAGTCAAAGATAGCGGCGGGGCTGCTTGCTATATTCCTCGGCGGCTGGGGAGTACATAACTTCTATCTCGGCTATACAGGCAAGGCTGTTGCTCAGCTTTGTATCACTATCGGAGCGATAATCCTTTCCGCTATCACCTGCGGAATCGCAACTCCTCTTGCTCTTATTTCACCGATCTGGGCACTTGTGGAGGGAATAATGATACTTTGCGGCAGTATCAAAACAGACGCGAACGGCATACCGCTCGCTGACTGATATATTATGGAGGGATAAATATGTATTGTAAAAATTGCGGAAGCGCCGTAGAACAGGGCGCGGCTATCTGCACCAACTGCGGAGTACCTGTAGGACAGGGCGGCAACTACTGCGGCAACTGCGGCAGTCAGCTCCAGCCCGGGGCGGCTGTATGTATGTCATGCGGCTTTGCGGCAAATTCTGCGGTGAAGGCACCTGCAATGCCCGGGGCAAAGTCGAAGATGGCAGCGGGTCTGCTCGGAATTTTCCTCGGCGGATTCGGCGTACACAACTTCTACCTCGGTTACACAGGCAAGGCTATAGCGCAGCTCCTGCTCACGGTGCTCAGCTGCGGAATGCTCAGCGAGGTCAGCATCATATGGGGACTCATCGAGGGCATAATGATACTCTGCGGCAACATCAACACCGACGCAGAGGGCAAGCCGCTCGCAGACTAAACACAACTAAACGAAAAGACCGCTTGAAAGCTTCAAAGCGGTCTTTTCTTTATACAGTAAGGAGAATAGAGATATACGGTTTAATCGTCGGATTCGGCAGGCTCGGTGCTGCTCTTCTTGCCTGCCTTGTCGGCATTGGCGTCCTGAAGAGTGATGCGCACATCAATATCGGCGCCGTCGCGGCTTATCTTGAGCGTGATGGTATCGCCCGCCTTGTACTTGTTCTTTATCGTGTTGAGCTCGTCCATGGTAGTGATAGCCTCGTTCTCGATAGCTATTATGACGTCACCCGGCTTTATGCCTGCCTCCTCGGCAGCGCTGCCCTCGGAGACCGCCCTGACGATAACTCCCATAGGGATACCGCGGTATGCGGAGTACGACTCGCTGACGTCCTCGCCGCTGATACCTATCTGCGGTCTGCCCGTTACGTAGCCGTTGTAGATGAGCTCGTCGACGATATTCTTCGCCTCATTTATCGGGATAGCGAAGCCGAGACCCTCGACGCTCGCCGAGCCGTAGCTCGAGGACATTTTCGCGGAGTTGATACCGATGACCTGTCCGCAGCTGTTGAGGAGCGGACCGCCCGAGTTGCCCGAGTTGATGGCAGCGTCGGTCTGAATGAGCGTCATGTGCTTCTCATTTATGGCTATCTGACGGTTCAGAGCGGACACTATACCGCTCGTCACGGAGCCGAAGAGGTCGAAGCCGAGCGGATTGCCGACGGCTATCACAAGCTCGCCGACCCTGAGCTCGTCGCTGTTACCGAATGTAGCGGGAGTTAGCCCCGTAGCGTCTATCTTGAGGACGGCGATATCCGTCTCTGTGTCGTAGGCGATGATTTTAGCGTCGTGCTTGGACTGGTCGCTGAAGAGGACATAAACGTCCACAGCCTCGCCCGCGTTGTATTCCTCGTCGTAGACGACGTGGGCGTTAGTGACGATGTAGCCGTCGTCGGTCATTACGATGCCCGTACCCGTGCCGACAGCCTGCCTTTTGCGCGTCTCTGACTGGAAACCTCCCCAGCCCCACGTCGTGTACGGCTCGTTTATCTCGAACGTGGACGATACGCCGACGACTGACGGCATTATCTCGTCAACGATGTCGGGGAGCTGCTTGGCGTCGGTGCGCGCAGCAATATCGAACAGGCTCGGGAGGTTTTGCGCGGGCGGCGACGAGGGGAGCGTGCCCTCCTTGACAGCCGCGGCTATCTCCTTTGCGGGAGCGGGTACGACCACGCTTTCGTCCTCCTCGGTGACCTGTATCTTGCTGTCATCGAAGAATTTGTACACCTGCACGGAGCCCGCACCCACGATAACGAGCGAGAGCGCAAAAGCGAGCACCTTCAGCACGGTGTGCGAGGACTTGGGCTTTTTCGGCTTATTCTCGGGCTCGGCAGAGGGAGCGTCGTAGTAGCTGTAGCTGTTATTGTCAGAATAGGGCGCAGGGGTGCCATTCTGTTCGCTGTAAAACTCAGACATGATATTTTACCTCACAACAATGATATGATAATAGGCTTTCCGCCTTTTCGTATTATTATTCACTATACATTATTATAGGGGCGTATGTGATAATAATATGATAGCATATGGAAAAAATAATGTATGAAAAACTCCCGCGGCAAGGGCTTGACCTTTACTGCGGGAGCTGTTTTATTTAAGCTTTGAGTTAGCCTTCTCGAGGAATCTTCCGCCATATACGAGGAAGCGCTTGTGCGTGCCCTTGCCGATTAGACCTGCGCCGTCGGAGGCAGTCACATCGAACGTGAACTCGCGACCGTTTACCTCGGTGAGGACAGCTTCGGCGGTGACGTCCATACCCGCGGGTGTAGCCGAGAGGTGCTGCACGTCGAGAGCCGTGCCGACCGTAGTCTCATCGCCCTCAAGGTACTCCACGAGGCAGTCGCACGCGGCATTCTCCATGAGTGCTATCATTGCGGGAGTCGCGAACACATCGAGGCAGCCGCTCCCCATCGCGGAGGCGAGGTTGCCTTTTTCAGCCCTTACGGACGCCGTTCCCTTACTGCCGATAGTGATATCCTTCATTATTCTTCTCCTTTGTGTGATTCAAACGCCTCGCTCGGTATCGGGCAGGGCGAGTAAACATCGCCGATAACGCGGTCGTACGTGAGTACGTCGAGCTCCTCGTTGTCGGGAGTGCCGTCGTTGTAGTCGACGGAGTAAACGGGGACTGTCTCCATGAATCCGTTCATCTTCTCGATGAATTCATCGTGGGGAGCGCCGATGATGTCGATGAGCACATACGGCATATAGAAGAACGAAACGGGCTTCTCGGGGACGCAGCTGTAATCAGCGTCGTAGTTGCTCCATATGAAGTATTCCTGCTCGTAGAGGATGCCGCAGTTCGAGCCGTTGAGGTCGAGCTGATTGTAGACGCTGGTCTCGCCTCTGAGCGAGGGGAAGTGGTCTCCTACGAAGAACACGAGCGTAGGCTCATCGAGCTGCTTTAGCTCGTCGAGGAAGACGGTCAGCCCCTCATTCGAGTGCTGTATCCACTGGAGATAGTTGCCGAACTCGTCATCGGGGTCATCGCCCTGATTGTAGGGCTGGTGGTTCTGCATCGTGGTAGTGTGTATGTACATCGGCTCGTCGGTAGTCTTGACGAGCTCGTAGAGCTGGTCGTATACGGTCTTGTCATCGACGTAGGTGCCGTAGTGCTCAACGGGCACGGTGAAATCGGTAACGTTGTCGATGTCATCGTGGAAGATGAGCTGGTCAAAGCCGAAGTTGCCGTAGATACGCGACCTGCTGTAGAACGTGCTGAGGAAGGGGTGAACGTAGGCAGTCTTGTAGCCCCAGCTCTTGTAGTACTGCGCAAGGGCAGGCTGCTCGCGCTCGGCGAGAACTCTCTGCGGCATATTCGGCGCATTGAGACCTCTGACGGGGAGTCCGAACAGGAGCTCGAACTCGGAGCGCACGGTATAGCTCGCATAGGTAGGCGTTATTGCAGTACCCGCATAGCCCTCGGAGCGTGCCTTATCGAAGCCTTCGTAGTATTTATCGTCGACATTCAGCTGGTCGAACACGCGGAAATCGGCGTAGGACTCGCTCATAATGACGATGACATTGGGCTGTATGCCGTCCTTGAAGTCAGCCGCAGCTACCTGCACATCGTCGGTGATGTTGCCGACGAGCTCCTCACCGTAGTTCTCGGGCTTCGAG
>JAUMVH010000149.1 GCA_030530245.1 Ruminococcus sp. | reverse complement strand
AACGAGCCTGTTGAGATCGTTGGTCTTTCTGACGAGAAGCTCAACACAGTTGTTACAGGTCTTGAAATGTTCAGAAAGACTCTTGACTTCTGTGAGGCTGGTGATAACGTTGGTGCTCTTCTCCGTGGTATCACAAGAGATCAGGTTGAGCGTGGACAGGTTCTCTGCAAGCCCGGCTCGATCCACCCCCATACAAAGTTCAGCGGTCAGGTTTACGTTCTGAAGAAGGAAGAGGGCGGCCGTCATACTCCTTTCTTCAACAACTACAGACCTCAGTTCTACTTCAGAACTACTGATGTTACAGGTGTTGTAACTCTTCCTGCTGATAAGGAAATGTGCATGCCCGGCGATAACGTTGCTATGGACGTTGAGCTCATCACTCCTATCGCTATCGAAGAGGGACTCCGTTTCGCTATCCGTGAGGGTGGCAGAACAGTTGGTTCAGGCGTTGTTACAAAGATCAACGAATAATCAATTACCCTAAATAATGAAAGCCCGTTCCGTTTGGGACGGGCTTTTTTGCGCGTGTAAAATCTGCTTGCCTGTAATACAGAAAGTTTAACAGAAAGCCTTGACGATGTCGACATATTTCTGTAAATTATGGCGAGTGCAGAGACGACGAGAGACTTGCTCGGAGACACCGCGCAAGCACTGTAGTAAAAATATAGAAAAATCAGAGCGAGTTGTTAATACGATTTGTTGTATTTAACTGTGATTTTACACATTGTCTATGTCCGAAGGGGCTTTTTGTATATGTCTAAAATGACAATGGCTTTTAGGTAGGATTAAAATATTTACAAGTTGACGAACGAACCGAAAGTTGTGCGTTTTGCACCTGATTTGTCTGCACAGGTTTTTGCTTGCGGACAATTCGGCGGCTGCAAAAGCAATGGAAACGCGCAAAAAGCAGACAAATTGTCTGCGATTTGTACGGCAGTGGCTATAAAAATTTTATATGCTTGCCAAATGATGCACATATATTAACCTGTTGTCACTACAAGTCTGTTAAAAGAGTTTACTGTTTGGACGCGGAATGGTCGAAAGCACGAAAAATCCTGTCAAATTGTAGTTTAGAGGGTCGTATGAACTCTTTGTGCAATGTAAACAATTTTTAAATTGGAATTTCTTGAATGTAGTCTTTTGTTGATACTTGAAATTCTGTTTACAGTATGTTATAATATAAGTATTAAAAATGGGCATTCTATGTCAACACATATGTACAAATATGGTTGACGAAGGCAAATTTTTAGAAATATGATATAGAAAGGATGGGATTACACCATGAGAAAATCATTGGGCAAACGTTTGATCAGTGGCGTTACGGCAGCTCTCACTGCTGTGATGATCTTCCCAAACGTTGCACCTACCTCTATGGCGGGCGAAACAGCTGACATCAACAGCGCCAAGACCATTTTCTCACTGGATCGAGAGGGCGCACTCGCAAAAAGCGACGGCAGAACATTCAAATATGCCAACGAACTGTTTGCACAGCTGAACTTCGAGGACGAAGCGGGAGAGCCTGCTGACGTCAAGGTCGGCGACAATCAGTACTACCTCCTCGTTCACGCAGTGGGGATGAGCAGTCAGGGCGTGGGCTACAAGTACAAGGACGGCGAGAACCGCGACTACTACAAGCTCTACGAGATCGGCGGCGGTCCGAGCTGGACGACCGAAAAATTCGGCGATGAGCTTCGTCCTTATTACACTCAGGGCTTCGGTCCTATGCAGCAGCAAGTGCAGCCCGCTACAGAAAGAGTTGACGGCATACTCCTCAAGAACAACGGAAGCGGAGAGCTTTCGCTCGAGGACGCTACCGCACTCAAGGACTGTGAGGTCGTAGACTCTATCGGAGACTACACCTTCCTCCCGAGCAGCGAACTCTCTGTTCGCACTACGGGGACTCCCGACCCCGCATACGGCAACGACACCGTTGCTGTAACGGCAAGGGCCAACACCTACGTTGTCGACCTCAACGTCTATGACGTTGACGGCAACAGGAGCTTCATCGACACCGCGGGCTCCAACTACTATATGCTCACGTATATAGCGGAGAACGCGGATTCGGCTCAGAAGCGCGAGAACCTCAAGGGCTGGGCTATAAAGAAGGTAACTCCCGACGCCGCAAATCACGGCTCATACTATCAGGAGGCTATCCCCTTCGGCGAGTTCATCTCGTTTGGCGAAAATGGCTCCGACCCTTCGGCTGAGACGATAAAGTACGACAAGGACAAGTACGCTGTCGGCTATCGCCTCTACCGCACACTTAATGCCGAAACAGAGCTCAGCTCCTACGCTGACTGCGTCGACACCACTAAGGCTGCGGATACGATACCCTCTTACATTTTCTCTACCGAGACGGGCAAGAATTCCGCAACAGTAAATGTTTACAAGGATCAGCTCAAGGCACTCAACATCGAGCTTGATTTCGACGAGCCCGCAACCATCAAGGAAGAGGACGGCTATTATGCGTTCGTCACCGTTGAGCATCAGTCGGGCGGCGATTCGTACTACCTCGCTCCTATCGTTGTGAATGAATCAAACAAGCTCGTTCTTGAGCCTCAGTCATTCACCGAGCAGCACTGGGTAGACAACAACGGCAATGCTCTCGAAACAGAGCGCTTCACAGGCACTGAGAAGAGCATCAAGTTCGAGATACTCAAGGCTAAGCACGACGTTCCCGCGGGCGGGCTTTCGATCGGAAGCGCTATCGGCTCGGAGGGCAACAGAACAAGCTGTGCGGCTATCGCGTCGGGCGATACGCTTTCTTCGTACGTTCTGACCGAGGGCGACCTTGAAAAGACGACCTCCGCGGATAAGCTCGAGGCTACTTATACTAAGAAGTACAACCTCAAGCTCGCGGACTACTCCTCCGACCTGACCTATGATTCGATACTCGGCAACGGCGTTTACTTCGGTATCGTCGCTGACAGATACAATCAGAACGGTCACGCCGAGACAAACTTCGCAGCAAACTATTATCAGCATTCGGCGAGTGCTATGGCTCCCGACCTTGCAGGTCCCTTTGCAGGACATATCTACATAGCTAACTATTATGAGTTCCCATTTGAGGAAAAGGAACTTCCGAATCAGTGGAACCCCGAGGTGCTTGAGAAGCAGAAGGTCTATGATACCGCTTTCAACGAAGCGAATGTAGTTCTTCCTGCGGACATAAAGGACGGCGACAATAAGCCGGGTACCTTCAAGCTTGATACTTGGGGCGATGCTACACCTCCTACTGTACACGTTCCCAATACGGGCGCGGCAGAAAAGAGCGTCGGCACCAACGGCACAGGATTAACGATATCTCCCGAGTCATCGGAGGATATGATGAACAAGGTAGTTCAGCCGATGATCGATCAGATGATCGAGACCTCAAACGAGATGGTCAAGAAGCCTGCTACCATCAAGCCTGTAATCGTCGGCGAGTATGCATACATCGACGGCACGGGCTTCGACGAGGGCGCTAATATCTATGTTGACGCTGACTCGCTTCTGGACTATATGAAGGATGTTGAGAAGCTCGACATCAGACTCAACAAGGGTCAGATGGTGATATTCAACTTCGATGACGAATACACCGCTGATGACATAATAAAGATAAAGTACCCTATCCTTTACATTGACGGCGAAAAGGTCGATGCACATGATGACAAGGGCAAGGGTGCGGACACATTCTGCAGAAGCTTAGTTTACAACCTTAATACCGTAAAGAATGCGAGAATCGACGACGCGGCAGGTATCTTCCTCAACCCGAATGCCGATTCGGAGATGAGAACTGACGAGACCTCACGCGGCTGGCTCATGACAGCGGGATACTATGAGAATAGAGGCTCTGAGTGGCACTTTGTATACAAGGAGCTTCCCGATGCACCTATCCCGCCCGTAACAGGCGGCGCTACGTTCAGCAAGAAGGACGCTGCTACATCTGAGGAGCTCCCGAACGCTAAGCTCACGATAAAGCTTGACGGACCTCAGTTCATCAACTTCATGGGCGTAACGGCTAAGCAGGGCGAGACAAACGTAGAGCTTGAATACGGTTCCAACTTTATGGATCCCAGTATCTCCTTTACGTCAGGTACTGAGCCTACGGTCATCACAGGACTGAAGGAAGGCAAGTACAAGCTCATAGAGGATACGGCTCCGCTCGGTTATAAGAAGGTGACCGAGATAAGCTTCGAGATCACCTCAACAGGAAAGATCAAGGGCAAGAGTATGCTCGTCATCAACGACGCTCCCGTAACTGCTACCATCAGCAAGCAGGCTGGAGGCGGCGGTCCCGAGCTCCCCGGTGCAGAGCTTACCGTAACTCTCAAGAACCCCAAGCCTGAGCAGAACCTCAACGGTGTGACTGTAAGCGGCGGCGGTACAAATATCACCAGAACCGATAACAGTATCACATTCACATCAGGCGATACAGCGACACAGCTCTCAAAGCTCCCCGAGGGCGAATACGAGCTCAAGGAAAACACCGCTCCTCTCGGCTATGCTGTTAAGGAGGAAGCTGTTACATTCAAAGTTGACAAGGAAGGCAACGTGACAGGCGACACGACAATGTTCGACAGCCTCATCACTGCCACCATCAGCAAGAAGGACGCTTCCAACGGCGGTGAAGAGCTCGAAGGCGCTAAGCTCACAGTCAAGTCCACAGACGAGACACAGGCTGACCTCTCGGGCGTAACAGCCAAGCAGGGCGATGCAAACGTAACACTTGACAAGAGCGTCAAGGGTCAGGTAACATTCACATCAGGCAAGGAGAAGACCGTTCTTTCAGGTCTTCCCGCAGGCAAGTACACTCTCACCGAGGACACAGCTCCTCTCGGCTACACCACCGATACCTCTGTCGACTTCGAGATAGACGATAAGGGCGAGGTTGTCAACGACACCAAGCTCGAGCTCAGCGATAAGGTCATCACAGCGACCGTAAGCAAGAGAGCAGCTTCCAACAGCGCTGAGCTGAAGGACGCCGAGCTCACAGTCAAGTCGGTAAGCGAGACTCCCGCGGACCTCTCGGGCGTAACAGCCAAGCAGGGCGACAAGGAAGTAAAGCTCACATTAAGCGATGACAAGAGTGCAGTAACATTCACATCAGGCGAAGTTGAGACGATACTCTCGAAGCTCCCCGCAGGCAAGTACGAGCTCACTGAGAATAAGGCTCCCGCAGGCTACGAGACAAAGGGGGCTGACGAGTCTGTCACATTCACTATCGACGATAAGGGCAATGTAACAGGCGAAGACCTTACGGACGGAAAGGCTGTAATGTTCGATGACGCTGTCATTGAGATAAGCAAGAAGTCTGTAAGCGACCTTTCAAAGGAACTCAAGGGCGCTACAATGGTTCTTACCTCCAAGGACAGCACTATCGACCTCACTCAGACAGGCGATTCCAACCTTTCGGAGGACAAGAAGTCCATCACATGGACATCGGGCGACGATTCCAAGAGCATAAAGAACCTTCCCGACGGAGTATACACTCTCAGGGAGACTGCTGCTCCCGAGGGATTTGAAGCGGTCGAGACAGAATTTACATTCACTATCAAGAACGGTCTTATTGATGGCACTCCCGAGGCTGTTACTTCGGGTGAGACAAAGGCTAAGATAGAGGCTGACGGCACCAACAAGATTCAGGTGCTCGACGCTCCCAAGGCTACGCCCACAGTTGCCATAACAAAGCCCGACGCGTCGGGCTCGAATGAGCTCAAGGGCGCGACCATACAGCTCACAGGTAAGAAGAAGGACGATACCGTTATTTCCTTCAACGACGGCGCTATCGCTGTTCCCGCTGACGGAACTCTCGAAAGCGGCAAGGGCAACGCTCTTGTATGGATAAGCGGTACAAGTGAGGCTATCATCACGCTTCCCGAGGACGGTATTTATACTATCCACGAGACTGCTGCACCCAAGGGCTATAAGGTAACTACCGATATCACATTCGAGGTGAAGGACGGAGAGGTAGTCGGCAAGACCGACCTCCAGCTCAAGGACGACACCATTATAGTAACGATCAGCAAGAAGGGCCTCCTCGGCGACAACACCAAGGAGCTCCCGGGCGCTAAGCTCACAGTCAAGTCAACCGACGAGACTCCCAATGACCTCTCGGGCGTAACAGCCAAGCAGGGCGAGACAGACATAACAGCCAAGCTCGACACTACAAAGGCTGCTGAAGGTCAGATATCGTTCACATCGGGCGAGAAGGACACCGTTCTTTCACAGCTCCCCGCAGGCAAGTATCAGCTCATCGAGGACACGGCTCCTCTCGGCTACACAAAGGCAACAGCTATCGACTTCGTAGTCGATAAGGACGGCAATGTGAAGGTCGACGAGAAGACAGTCAAGTCCGTAGATATGACGGATGAGCTTATCACAGCTACTATCAGCAAGCAGGAGATAAGCGGCGGCACAGCCAAGGAACTCGAAGGCGCTAAGCTTACAGTCAAGTCCACAGACGAGACACAGGCTGACCTCTCGGGCGTAACAGC
>JAUMVH010000148.1 GCA_030530245.1 Ruminococcus sp. | reverse complement strand
GACATAGAGGTCATCAATGCCAAAGTCAGAGCAAACCTCGATAAAACCAAAGCTGAGGAGGAAGCCAAGGGCTACAGCGACCAGTACGCAGCTCTTACCGTCGAGATTGAGGACATACGCAAGGCTAAATATGATCTGCTCAACAATGCCGACCTTCCGCTTGAGGGCTTGTCTGTATCCGACGGCGAGCTCACCTACAAGGGGCAGAAATGGGACAATATGAGCGGCTCGGAACAGCTTCGCGTAGCGACTGCTATAGTCCGCAGGCTTAATCCCGAATGCGGCTTCGTGCTGCTCGACAAGCTCGAACAGATGGACACCGATACCCTTGCCGAGTTCGGCGCGTGGCTTGAAGCCGAGGGCTTACAGGCAATAGCGACAAGAGTCTCTACGGGCGACGAGTGCAGCATAATCATCGAGGACGGATACGACGCCTCAGCACCGAAGCCTATAGAGCCGCCTGTGCAGACTGCATGGGAAGCAGGCAAATTCTGATTAGAAAGGAGAATACTATGAACTTTGAAGAAATCAACGGCATTCAGACGGGTAACGGTCTGAAAATCGTTCTCTACGGACAGGAGGGCGTCGGGAAGTCCACGCTTGCATCTAAGTTCCCCGGAGCGGTATTTATCGACTGCGAGGGAAGCACCACTCGAATGAATGTCCGCAGACTGCCGAAGCCCACGAGCTGGGAAATGCTCAAAGCTGAAATGGAGTATATCCTCGAATCCTGCAAGGTCAAAGGATATCAGACGGCTATCATAGATACCTTTGACTGGGCGGAACGTCTTGCCCTGGAAGCTCTCTGCGCTGAGCACAAGGTCAGCGGTATCGAGGGCATGAGCTACGGCAAGGGCTGGGAATACGAAAAGGAAATGATAGGACGCTTCCTTGACAGAACAGATCGCCTTATCGCCGCAGGAGTGAACGTCGTACTGCTCTGCCACGCGATAACAAAAAAGACTACTCTCCCCGAGGAAATGGAGGAGTTCGACCACTGGGAACTCAAGCTCGGCAATAAGACCACCAACAAGATAGCGCCGCTCCTGAAGGAGTGGTCCGACCTTACACTGTTCCTTGCGTTCAGGACGAACATCGAAGCACTGGACGACAAGGGCAAGAAACACAAGGCTACGTCCTGTGAGCGTGTGATTTATACGACAAAAACAGCGTGGTGGGACGCGAAGAACCGCTTCGGTATGCCTGACAGACTCCCGCTTGCGTGGGAGAGCATTGCACCGATATTCAGTAATGCACCGACAGCACAGACAGCACAGACACCTTCGCCTGCACCGTCAGCTCCTCCGACTCCGCCCCCTGCCGCTGCTCCTCCTCCCGAGGCACAGCCTACAGCACCGCCCGTACATAATGATGAGGGCTGGGAGGAGCTGCTCCCGTTAGAGGAGGACTATGAAGGCATAGTGCCTGCACTTGCAGACCTGATGAAGGCGAACAACGTATCAGCCTATGAGATAGAGCACATCTGCTCGGAGGTCAAAAGCTATATGCCGAAAGGTATGCCGCTGAAGGACTATCCCGACGACTTCGTCAACGGCTGTCTCATAGGAGCTTGGAGTCAGGTATACGCAGAAATCATCAAAGACCGCGAATCATTACCATTTAAGTAAAGGAGAATAACTATGGACAATCAGAACCCCTACAATAGCTACAATCAGCAGGCACAGAATAACGGTGCTTTCGGCTGGGACGATGAGATTCAGGCAGAGAGCAGCTTCACACTGCTCCCCGCGGGAGACTACAGATTCTCTATCAAGAAATTCGAGAAAGCTCGCTATGAGGGCGGAGAGAAAATAACGGCTTGTCCAAAAGCAGTCGTAACGTTCGAGGTATACGCACCCGACGGTAACACCGTAGAACTTACCGAGAACTATCTGCTCCACCAGAAAATGGAGTGGAAGCTCTCCGAGTTCTTCGCGTCTGTCGGGCTCAAGAAAAAGGGCGAGCCTGTGAAAATGCTGTGGTCGCCTGAGCTTATCGGCAAGCAGGGCGTCTGCAAGCTCATCGTACACACATACAAGAAGGACGGCGAGGACAGGCAGACCAACCGCATTGATAAGCTCTACCCGAGCTATGACCAGCCCGTCCTTGCTCCGCCGCAGACACAGGCACAGCCGGCACAGCAGAGCTGGACAGCGGGACAGTGGTGATAAGGAAGGGAGAAGAATATGGAACTCAGACCATATCAGCAGGAAGCGAGAGCGGCGGTCTGGGAGCAATGGGAAGCGGGCAGAGACAAGACTCTGCTCGTTCTTCCTACGGGAACAGGAAAAACGGTAGTTTTCGCTTCGATAACAGAGGACGCCGTCCGTAAGGGCGGGCGCGTGCTGATACTCGCGCACCGTGTGGAGCTCCTCAAGCAAGCGGCAGACAAGATAATGAAAACAACGGGCTTGGGCTGTTCCGTCGAAAAGGCGGAGCAGAGCTGCATCGGTCAGTGGTACAGGATAACCGTCGGAAGCGTGCAAACGCTCATGCGTGTCAAGCGTCTTGAGCAGTTCAGCCCCGACTACTTCGATACTATCATCATCGACGAGGCACATCATGCAATTTCAGACAGCTATCAGGTAATACTCAACTATTTCAGCAACGCGAAGGTGCTCGGTGTGACAGCAACTCCTGACCGCGGCGATCAGAAGAACCTCGGCAGGATATTCGACAGCCTTGCTTATGAGTACACACTTCCGCAGGCAATCAAGGACGGATATCTTGTACCCATAAGAGCACTCACCATTCCGATAAAAATCGACTTCACAAAGGTCGGGACGTCCGCGGGCGACTATAAGCCGAACGACATCGCGACAGCTCTCGACCCGTATCTTGAACAGATAGCGGAGGAAATGGCTAAGCACTGTGCAGACCGCAAGACTGTTGTATTCCTGCCGCTGATAAAAACATCACAGAAATTTCGCGACATACTGTGCAGGCACGGCTTCCGCGCCGCAGAGGTCAATGGTAACTCCGACGACCGCGAACAGGTCTTGGAGGACTTCTCGACGGGAAAATACAATGTGCTGTGCAATTCTATGCTCCTCACAGAGGGGTGGGACTGCCCCGAGGTTGACTGCGTCATCGTACTCCGCTCGACAAAGGTGCGCTCACTGTACTGTCAGATGGTTGGACGCGGCACACGTCTTGCAGAGGGAAAAGACCACCTGCTCTTACTCGATTTCCTGTGGCACACCGAACGCCACGAGCTCTGCCGACCTGCCTGCCTTATCGCAGAGACAGAAGAAGTCGCGCAGAAAATGACTGAAAACATTGCCGATGCGGGCTGTCCCGTCGACATCGAGGAAGCCGAAAAGACTGCTTCCGAGGACGTCGTCCGCGACCGTGAGGCGGCACTTGCCGAAAAGCTCAAGCAGCTGAAGAAGCGTCGCTCGAAGCTCGTAGACCCTATGCAGTACGCTATGAGCATACAGGATAATCATCTCAGCAGCTATGTCCCCTCGTTCGGGTGGGAGCAGAATCCCGTGAGTGAATCGCAGAAGAAGGCTCTCGAAAGCCGCGGCATAGATTCGGAAGCGGTAGACACCGCAGGCAGAGCCGAGCAGATACTTCGTACCTGCGCTCAGAGACAGCTTGCAGGGCTCGCGACACCCAAGCAGATACGTATGCTCGAACGCTATGGCTTTCAGCACGTTGGTATCTGGAGCTTTGAGGCCGCTACCAAGATGATACAGCGGATAGCTTGTCTCGGCTGGAAAGGTGTGCCGCGGGACGTTGATCCTCAGAACTACACACCACAGGAGACATAAATGAGCTATAAAAACGACAATCTTGAGGAGCTCCTCGAATATATAGACCCCGCCGAGCTCGCGTATCAGGATTGGCTCGGCATCGGAATGGCACTGAAGGATTCAGGCTATGATGTTGCTGTATGGGAACAGTGGTCAAGGCGCGATGTCGCACGATACCATACAGGAGAATGTGAAAAAAAGTGGCGCGGCTTCAATGGCTCGGATAAGCCTGTGACAGCAGGAACTATTGTGAAAATGGCTCTTGATAACGGGTATATTCCTCCGCGGAAAGAAAATGCAGATAAGGTGTTCGACTGGAACGACGTCATAGGCGAGGATTATACAGTGACCTCTGCCGAGGACACGCAGGAGCTTCCTATCAGCGAGCCCGAGCACTGGAACCCCGCTGCGGAGATCCGCCGCTATCTCGAAACACTGTTTGAGATGTCCGATTTCGTCGGGTATGTCACCGAGGTGTGGAAGGACGAAGAAGACGGTGGAAAGTTCAAGCCAAAGGCAGGAAGCTACAGCCGCACGGCAGGACAGCTTCTTCAGGAGCTGTCTTACTACAACGGAGACATCGAATCAGTATTCGGTACTGTCAATCCCGAGTGCGGCGCATGGATACGCTTCAACCCGCTGAACGGACAGGGCGTGAAGAACGACGATGTCACTGATTACAGGTACGCGCTCGTCGAATCAGACAGCATACCCGTCGCACAGCAGAACGGCATAATGCACGACTTAAAGCTCCCTATTGCGG
Organism: Ruminococcus sp.; assembly: GCA_030530245.1. Taxonomy (GTDB): domain Bacteria; phylum Bacillota; class Clostridia; order Oscillospirales; family Ruminococcaceae; genus Ruminococcus. Next base: position 2,004 of record JAUMVH010000148.1, on the reverse strand, counting down.
CACTCGTGTTCACGGGCGGAAAATCCCTGCACGCTATCGTCAAAGTCGAGGCGGGCAATTTCAAAGAATACCGAGAACGTGTCGAGTTCCTCTACAAGATATGCGACAAGAACGGTCTGCACGTCGATAGGAACTGCCGCAACCCGTCACGACTCAGCCGCTTGCCAGGAGTAATGCGAAACGGCAGGAAGCAATTCCTCGTGGAAACCAATACGGGCTTCCCGTCGTGGCAGGAGTGGAAAGAATGGATAGAATCGGTGAACGACGACCTCCCCGACTTCGAGGATATGACAGATGCATGGGAGAATATGCCCGAGCTCGCACCTCCACTCATCGAAAACATACTAAGGCAAGGACACAAGATGCTCCTTGCGGGACCGTCAAAGGCAGGCAAGTCATTCGCGCTCATCGAGCTCGCGATAGCTATAGCCGAGGGCAAGAAGTGGCTCGGGTGGCAGTGCGCCAAAGGAAAGGTGCTCTATGTCAACCTTGAGCTCGACAAGGCATCCTGCCTGCACCGCGTGAAAGATGTGTACTCGGCGCTGAACATCCCGCCGACGAATCTGCACAACCTCATGATTTGGAATCTCAGAGGTCAGACCAAGCCGATGGATAAGCTCGCGCCGTCGCTGATATGGAGAGCTAAGCGCGAGGGCTTCCTCGCAGTCATCATCGACCCAATATACAAGGTCATCACAGGCGACGAGAACTCAGCCGACCAGATGGCGCACTTCTGCAATCAGTTCGACAAGGTCTGCACCGCGCTAGGCTGTGCGGTCATATACTGCCACCACCACTCTAAGGGCAGTCAGGGCGGCAAACGGTCAATGGACAGAGCGTCGGGCTCGGGTGTGTTCGCCCGCGATCCTGACGCGCTCCTCGATATGACGGAGCTTACACTTACTGAAGACATCATCAAGCAGCTGAAGAACAGCGAGAGGTGTTATCTATGCGCTGATTACCTGGATAAGTATGCTCCCGACGCGGCAAAAAACGCTTCTCCCGACGATATGCTCAACAGCAATGCGGCATTCAAGCTCTGTTATGATAATCTGCCGTCCGAGAGGTATGAAGCACTCAAAGCAGCTCTCAGCAAGAGCGACAGCTATGTCGAGCAGCTGACAGCGTGGCGAATGGAGGGAACGCTTCGAGAATTTCCGAAGTTCCCGCCGAAAAACCTCTACTTCAAATATCCCGTTCACGAGGAGGACAAAGTTGGCGTGCTCAAGGACTTACAGGCTGATTCAGAGCTGACACCGTGGCAGCGAGGAGCGAAGCGGGGGCATCAGAAACAATCGGAAAGTGCAAAGGCAAAGACAGCTGACAAGAATGCAGAGCTCGTCAATACGTTTAATGCAGTGAACGTCAACGGCAAAGTAACTGTACAGGAAATGGCTGAATATATAGGCGTAAGCGAGAAGACGGTAAGGCGAAGACTCTCGGCAAGCAACGATTTTGAGGTCGAAAACGGAGAGGTCAGGCGCACAGGGACAAAATAGGGACAACTGGCTATTATATATATAGATTGTCCCTGTCCCTGAGTGACAAGTGAATAGAGCTATAACAGATGGCTTAAATAGCCAGCCATCTGTCATACGCTCTCACATTCACTAAGGCGAACAGAAAGGTGTTGAAAAGTATAGAATTTTTTATTGATATGATACCGCCTACAGCTACACATCAGGAGAAGGGGTGTACTGTAGTAAACGGGAAACGTAAATACTATGACAGGAGCAACGGTGACGCCGAGCAGAAGCTCACTGCTTACCTTGCACAGTACCGCCCGAGCGAACCGTTTACGGGAGCTTTGCAGGTCATCGTGAAATGGTGTTTCCCTCTCAAAGCAAAACATAGGGACGGCGAGCCGTACACGAACAAACCCGATGCTGACAACCTCTGCAAGTCGCTTTACGACATCATGACCAAGCTCGGCTACTGGAAGGACGACAAGCAGGTATACAGCAGCATTACCGAAAAGTTCTGGGCTAAGCGTCCAGGACTATA
>JAUMVH010000002.1 GCA_030530245.1 Ruminococcus sp. | reverse complement strand
CTGTCGCTCGCACGCTCGCTTACTCTGCACCAAAGGCAAGCCTGCTTCCGCGATTTCCAGCAATACGGACAGTAACATTTGCAGAAAGGCAAAAGGATGAAATCATTATACATTGCGGCAGCCGCTGCGATGACCGCGGCTCTGCTGCCTGCGGCGGCTCTTCAGACACGTGCCGCCGACGCCGACACGCCTCTGCTCCGCGCAGACGTCAACGGCGACTATATCATAAACTCGCAGGATATGGTCCTGCTCAGCAAGTACCTGCTCGGCGCGGGCGAGCTCTCCGACGAGCAAGCCGCGCGCGCCGACTTCGACGGCGACGGCGTCATCGACACCTTCGACCTCATCGGTATGCGGCGGATATACGTCCGCAACGCGACCGTGGCTCCGCAGGGCACGTGGATAGGCAGCGGCTCCGACGGCACGCGCTTCTTCTGGTTCGACGAGAACAGCGAGGGCACATTCGTCCGCAGCACCGAGGAATCCGTCACGCCATTCAGCCTCAGCAAGTGGGGAGACGGCATCGACTTCACGCTCTCGTCGGGCGAGGAGCTCTCCGCCTCCATCGCGTGGCTCGACGACGAGCACTTCTACCTGAAATGGCGCGGCTCTGAGCCGGAGCTGTTCACGTTCGGGAGCTCCGTCCGCTTCGACAGGGGACCGTACCTCAAGGGCGAGTATGTCTCCGACGCGGGCGGGAGCTACAAGCTATCCACCTACTCGGGCTCGTGCGGCGGCGAGGATATCACCGTGCTGCCGATGGGTACGCAGGCGCGGTTCATCTTCTCCGACGGCACCGTCAAAACAGGAGATTTCTCACGCATGGACAAGAACCACTTCACGCTGAAATGGCAGGACGGCACGACCGAGAACTTCACACGCCGCGAGATAACCACCGTCGACGGCATAACCTATGTCAACGGCATTCTCATCGCGAACAAGACCTACCCCCTGCCCTCGACCTACGCTCCCGGAGGGCTGACGGCCGAGTTCAATACGGCGTTCGCGAAGATGCAGGCTGCCGCAAAGGCGGACGGCATGAACCTCACGATATGCTCGGGCTACCGCTCCTACAGCTACCAGTCGCAGCTCTATAACAGCTACGTCGCGCGCGACGGCAAAGCCAAAGCCGACACCTACTCCGCGCGCCCCGGTCACTCCGAGCACCAGTCGGGACTCGCCGCCGATATCAACTACGCGGGCGACTGGTTCAACTCCACGCCCGAGGCGAAATGGCTCGCGGCGAACTGCTACAAATACGGCTTTATCATACGCTACCCCTACGGCAAGGACGACATCACGGGCTACAAGTACGAGAGCTGGCACGTCCGCTACCTCGGCGACGAGACAGCCAAGCTCGTGTACGATTCGGGACTCACGCTCGAGGAGTACCTCTGCATAGATTCAAAGTATTCGTATTGACCGCAAATAAACACGGCGGGCGGACACACGGGTCCGCCCCTACTGGTCAATATCCACGCAAATACGTATAAAGAAAGGTAACTGCCATGAAATTATTACAGTGCTACATCGACAATATCATCACCACGGCGCTCATGGAGGACATCAACTACATCGACGCCGCTGCCGATAACCTTATCCCCGAGGCCCACAGGAGCTCCGCGTACTACGTCGCCAAGGACAGCGGCGTCGTGTGCGGGATCGAGGTCGCAAAGCGCGTTTTCGACCTCGCGGGCGGAGACGTTGACTTCCGCATACTCCTCCCCGATGGCACCAAGGTCCAAAAGGGCGACATCATCGCCGAGCTCGAAGGCAGCACCCTCACGCTCCTCAAGGGCGAGAGGACGGCGCTGAACCTGCTCCAGCATATGTCGGGCATTGCTACCGCTACGAGCAAGTGCGTGGAGCTCGTAAAGGGAACTAACGCCTCCGTGACCGACACGAGAAAGACGCTCCCCGGACTGCGCGCGCTGCAGAAGTACGCGGTGACGGTCGGCGGCGGAAAGAACCACCGCTTCAACCTCTCCGACGCGGCTATGCTCAAGGACAACCACATCGACGCATACGGCGGTATCACCGCGGCTGTCACGGCTCTGCGCGAGAAGATAGGTCACACCGTGAAGATAGAGGTCGAGGTGCGCACGCTCGACGAGCTCCGCGAGGCGCTCGCCAACAAGGTCGAGATAATCATGCTCGACAATATGAGCTGCGACGAGATGAAGCAGGCAGTTGAGATGACCGCGGGCGCGGCTCTGCTCGAGGCTTCGGGCAACGTCACCGCCGAGAATATCCGCTCCGTCGCCGAGACAGGCGTGGACATCATCTCCCTCGGCGCGCTCACGCACTCCGTGAAGTGCTTCGATATCTCGATGAAGATACGCAAATGAGGATAAACAAAGGGACTGCTATGCAGCCCCTTTTTATCGCGTCGTTTTAGCACTCGTGCTTCACAAGTGTTAGCGCTCACATTCTGAGAGTGCTAAATTCCAGAAATCTATCACATTCTCATAATAATCCCAACACATAGCAGCAGTATCATACAGTCAATGAAACGAAAGGAGCTCACCCCCAGATGTTTGAACAGGATTACATCATGCGGCAAATCAAGGAGTGCTTGGACGCGGCTATGCGGCTCCTGTTTCATGTGAATGTCGAATCTCCCGCGTTGCTGGTGCTGAAAGACCAACAGAAGGAGGAGCTTGTCCAGAAGCTGACCGATATGCTCGACGGCGGAAAGGTCAGGGAGGCTGTATCCGAGCTCGACAGTGCGACGGCTGACGGTTCGCAGGACGACCTCATCGTCGGCTACAGATTCTACACACACCTATGTCAGAAGGACGACGATTTCCTCGAGCTGTACGGGCTGAGGTACTCCGATGTCGAAACCGAGATGAAACGTTTCTTTTCGCGTTACATCTCCTCCGAGGTAGTTGACCTTATGACGCATACGAAGGATTAGGATAAACAAGTCATTGAAAGGAATGATTCCCATGGAACGCACATATTTCACCGAATGACGCACACAATATAAGCAGTGGTCTCATACGGGACCGAGAGAATTTGGAGGTATGAATTATGATGTACGGAATGACACCCTTTGGAAGAAACGCTTTCGATCTTTTCAATATCTGGAACGATCTCGATAAAAACTACGATAGTATGCCTGTCAACGCCTGCAAGACCGATATCAAGGACGCGGGCGACAAGTACGTGATGGAGTCCGAGCTCCCCGGCTTCGAGAAGGAGGACATCAAGCTCGACATCAACGGCGAGTTCCTCGTTATCTCCGCAGAGCACACCACCGAGTCCGAGGAAAAGGACGACAAGACCAAGTATATCCGCCGCGAGAGAAGATTCGGCTCGTATAAGAGGAGCTTCGACATTTCCGACGTGGACGCCGAGGCTATCTCCGCCGAATACAAGAACGGTATCCTCACGATAGAGCTTCCCAAGAAGAAGCCCGCCGAGCCCGTTGCGAAGAGGCTCGAAATTAAATAAAGCGAAAGGCTGCAAGGTAAAACTTGCAGTCTTTTTTGTGGGACTCCGAGGGCGGCGTCCCCTACATCAGCGTATCGGGCACCAAATGTTGGGGCGCACATTTAAGCAGTGCCCCAAATCTTTGATTTGGCTGGCAATGCTATATGCAACTCTGTTGTATGGCGCCCGCAAGCAAGTAATACGTAAAAGGACCGCCAAAGGCGGTCCCTACAAAGATTCAGGTCATCACTATATCGTCGAATTTGCCGCGTATCGCCTTCACGAGCTCCGCGGGCGAGAGGCGTATCTGCGTGCCTATGCGTCCGCCGCTGATGTAGAAGAGCTCCAGCGACTCGGCGGTATCATGCACAACGGTCATGAACTGCTTCTTCATGCCGATGGGCGTACAGCCTCCGCGGACGTAGCCCGTCACCGCCGTTATGTCCTTGACGTGCAGCAGCTCCACCGACTTCTCGCTCACGCTCTTCGCCGCCTTTTTGAGGTCGAGCTCCTCCGCCACGGGAAGCAGGAAGCAGTAGTACGCCCCCGACTTGCCGTGCGCGACGAGGGTCTTGAAGGTCTCCTCCGCGGGCTGACCGAGAGCGGCGGCGGTGTGTACGCCGTCGATGAACTCCTCGCACTCGTAGGTCTGCACTGTATAGCTTATCTTGCTCTTGTCGAGGAAGCGCATTGCGTTAGTTTTCAGTTCCTTAGCCATATTTATCACCTTTATGGGACCGCCGTCCCCGCAGAAATCGTAGGGACGCCCATCGGGCGTCCGCAAAGTTTATCGGTATATTGGAGGAACGCAGAGGGCGGCGTTCCCTATAATATTATCGACCGCGACAGCAAACTGACCTTTCATGCTGAGTAAGCGAGCTTGCGAGCGTCAGCGCGAAGCCGGGTTCAAAGGGACTGCGTCCCTTTGCAGGGTCCGGGACAGAGTCCCGGCGGATTCCTAAGGCAGAGCCTTAGGCGGGTCAAGGGCAGAGCCCTTGCGCTTTGAATAGACGCACCCGCAGTAATTCTGCCGATAGAGCCCGTACTGCCGCGAGAGCTCTATCGAGTGCTTGTAGCCGTCGTGCTTCTTGAAGTCGGAGTAGAGGTACTCCACGCCGCACTCCTGAGCTATCGCGCCGCCGCACTCGTTGATGAACGCGCAGTCCTTATGCGGGCTTATCGTGAGCGTGGTCGTGAAGTAATCGCTGCCGAGCTCCCTCGCCTTTTCGCCTGTTTTACGCAGTCGGTAGGCTATGCAGCGCTGACAGCGCTCGCCGCGCTCGGGCAGGTCCTCGAGCCCCTTCGCGAGCTCGTAAAACGGCGCGGGGTCGTAGTCCTCGTCTATCACCGCGACCTCGAGCCCGAGCTCCGATATGAGCCGTTTCAGCTCGCTCTTGCGGTAGAGGTACTCCTCCTCGGGAGCGATATTCGGGTTGCAGAAATACACCGTGATGTCGAAGTGCCCGTACAGGTACAGCAGCGTGTGGCTGCTGCACGGAGCACAGCACGCGTGGAGCAGCAGCCGCGGCTTCTCGCCGTTTTTCTCCAGCTCCGCGAGCCTGTCGTCGAGCATTTTCCCGTAGTTCGGCTTCTGCATTACTTGTCCTCGAGATTTTTCAGCGCCTTGAGCTCCTCCTTGCTGAGCTTGACCTCAGCGTCCTTGAGGAGCTTTACCTCGCTCCTGTCGAGAGTCACGGGCACCTCTGACTTCTCGGTCTTGACCCTGAGCTTGCCCGTGATGAGGTTGGCGTCCTCGACTCTGCCCTTGTCGCCGGCGGGAGTGACGACGATAGCGCCCACCTTCGGCGTTATCTTCAGCAGCGAGTCATACGCCGCCTGCTCGTTCTTGAGGCAGCACATCAGTCTGCCGCAGGTGCCCGATATCTTCGTCGGATTCAGCGAGAGTCCCTGCTCCTTCGCCATTTTTATGGACACGGGGTTGAAGTCGCCCATATGCGCCTTGCAGCAGAACTCCCTGCCGCAGATACCGAGTCCGCCGAGTATCTTCGCCTCGTCGCGGACGCCTATCTGGCGCAGCTCTATACGTGTGCGGAACACCGCCGCGAGGTCCTTTACGAGCTCGCGGAAGTCGACGCGGTTCTCAGCCGTGAAGTAGAACAGCATCTTGTTGTTGTCGAAGGTACACTCGACGTCCACGAGGCTCATTTTCAGCTTGCGGAGAGCTATCTTCTCCTCGCATATGCGGAATGCGTCCTTCTCGCGCTGCTTGTTCTTCTCGACTATCCTCAGGTCGTTGGCGTCGGCGAGCCTGATTATCGGCTTGAGGGGCGAATTTATCGCGTTGTCATCTATCTGCCTGTTGGCGATGACCACCTCGCCGCACTCCACGCCCCTGACTGTCTCGACGATGGCGCGGTCGCCCACGTTTGCCTTGATATCGCCGGGCGAGAAGTAATATATCTTCCCGACGCTCTTGAAGCGGATACCCACTATCTCTTTCATAAAAAGCTCCTTGCCCGTCCGTTTCAGCGGACTATTTCTATCATCTCCGCGCTCAGAGCCGCAAGCACGAGCGGCGGATTAACATTTGCCTCCATAGCTCCCCACGCCTTTTCTATCCTGTCGTGGAGACGCACTGCCTGATACGCCGTTACCATTCCCGCGAGCCTTTCGGCTCCCTCGCGGTAGCAGCCTATCATATCCGCAGAGGAGTCGCGGTTGAGGACGGCACAGTCGCGCACGAGCTTGTCCGTCATGGAAAGCACCTCGCGGATATCGTTTCTGCTGCTGCCCAGTGAGAACAGCGCCAGATTCAGACCGTACTCGTCCTTACCTATTATACTATCGGCGAGCCTTTTTGTCAAATCGACGCGTTTGCGGAGCTCGGGGTCGACGATATAGTCGGTGCACATACCGATGTTCCCGTGGAAGCATTTCACCGCCGCCGTGACCTCGCCGCTCTTGTAGCCGCTCTCGATGAGCGACTGCTCGGCTTCGTCCTCGGTGCACGGCGAGACTCCGAAGCACACGCAGCGCGAGATTATGGTCGGCAGGAACTCGTATTTCGACTCCGCCGTGAAGATGAAATAGGCGTGGTCGGGCGGTTCCTCGATGAGCTTGAGCAGCATATTCTGCGTTATCGGGCTCATCTTGCGGCAGTCGCGGAAAATGTAGACCTTCCGCCCCGTGGAGTTGTTCGGCATGACAGCCGCGTCCCTTATGACAGAGCGCACTATCTTGACGGTATAGCCCTCAAGCTTGCCCTCGGTGGGGACGTATATCACGTCGGGGTGGGACATAGCGCTCACGTTCCTGCACGCCGCGCAGACTCCGCACGGCTCGCCGCCGACGGGAGCCTCGCACATGAGCTGTGCCGCGTAGTGGTCAGCCATGAGCTTCCTGCCGCTGCCCTTTTCTCCGTAGAATATCAGCGAGTGGGCGGTCCTCCCGCTCTCGCGCATACCTGCCAGCGTCGCCAGCAGCTGTCTGTTTCCGTATATCTTTTTCATACGTTTCACCCTATTTCTTTTTCCGCGGCTCGGGAAGCTCGCCGCACATTGCTTCTATAAGCCCGCACAGGAAGTCCCTGTCGTCCACGTTCTCGACGAGCAGCATCTCCTTCGCGCCCTCATAAGGCAGCTCGCGCGGCGCGTCGGGCATGAGCCGCTCCGCCGCCGCTGTCTGCTTGACGAGAAAGCGGTCGTCGTATATGCCGCCGACTATCCTCCCGCGATAGTATATGATGTATTCGCCCATCATCGCCCTGTGCGTAATATCGCCGAGCGCTGAGAGCTGTTCCAGTATAAAATCAAGATAATCCTTGCTTGAAGCCATAGCGTTCACCCTATCAGAATCAGTCATTTATCAGTATATCACATCGCAGCGGAAATAGCAAGATGTCAGGTCGAACCATAGTCTGTGTAGGGGCGGACCCATGTGTCCGCCCGAACGTTGCATTGCGGTATATTTATGGGCGCACACACGTGTCCGCCCGAACGTTGCATTGCGTTATATTTGCGGGCGCACACACGGGTGCGCCTCTACAATCATTCCCGAACCACCACGTTCACCGTCGCGATACCGTACCGCTTGAAAACATCAATGCAGCCGCGGTCGATGACCTCGCCGCTTGCCGCTATCGGCACTGCGGGTGGACACGGTACCTTCACCGCCGCGCAGATACGCCCCTCCGCCGCCTCGACGGGTATCTCCTCGCTCGGCGAGAACGCCGCCTCGCGTATGCTCATCGCCCGCCTCGGGAGCGTGAGGGCTGCTCTGTCCGAGCGCGGCTCGTGCCTATGCGCCGCCGCGAGCGCACTGTCAAGCGCTGACGTCAGCCGCTCGTAGTCCGCGGGCGTATTCATCGGCGACATCAGCAGTATCACGAGGGCTCTGTCCGCGTATTCGCACTCCACGCCGCCGCTCCTCAGCAGCTCCGCGAGCTCGGTGCCGTCATAGCCGCTCTCCGCCGCCTTGACCGTGACGTGGAAGGGGTCGCCCTCCGCGAATATCAGCCTGCCCGAGAACGCGCGGCGGAGCTCGTCTATGCAGGCGAGATTTACCGCGATATCGGCGCGTATCCGTTCGGAGATGTACCTGCTGCAGAAGTCGAGCGACGCCATTATCAGGTACGACGGGCTCGTCGACGCGAACAGGCTCATGCACTGACGCAGCACGCCCGCATATCGCCCCGACGAGGTGTGGAGCATCGCCGCGCCCGTGAGTGCGGGCAGCATTTTATGCGCGGAATCGCAGCAGATATCCGCCCCGAGCGCTATCGGGTGGCTGCTCTCGGGCAGGAAGTGCAGGTGTGCTCCGTGCGCGTTGTCGACGAGGAGCGGCACGCCGTGGCTGCGGCAGATCTCCGCAATGCCGCGTATATCCGCCATTCTGCCCGTGTAGTCGGGCGAGGTCAGGTACACGCAGGCGTTCGGCGTCTCCGCGAGCGCCCGCTCTATGTCGGCGGGGTCTATCGTCCCCGAGAGTATGCCGTCGGTGTAGTCGGGCATGACCCACTCCACGTCGAGGCCGAGCAGAGCCGCCGCGTTGAGAAATGCGCGGTGCACGTTGCGGACGGCGATGACCTTCCTGCCCTCCTGCTTCATCGCCGCGAGCATTGCCTGTATGCACAGGGTCGAGCCCGCCGCGGAGTAGAACGTATCGGCGCTCCCGTAGAGCTCCGCCATGCCGCGCTCGCTCTCGCGTATGATACCGCTCGCCTCGAAGAGGCTGTCCGCGCCGCATATCTCGGTGATATCGAGCGCCGAGCTCAGCCCGTCGGGGAATATCTCCCTGCCCTTATGGGCGGGCATATGCGCGCGCAGGACTCCCGACGCGGCGTATTTTCGCAGAAAATCGTATATAGGTGTATCCATATCCCTTTCCTCACATATAGTACTGAAGTATCCTCACGAGTCTCAGCCTCGCTCTTGCCCGCGCAGCGCTGACCGCCTGCGGTGTGACTCCGAGCTCCGCCGATATCTCTGTAGTGTCCATGTTCTTAAAATAGTATAGCACAATTATCTCCTTTTGTCTCGGTGTGAGCTCATTATTTATTACTTTTAACAGTATTCTTTTCAGCCGCGTGTGCTGCTCCTCACCGCCGCCGCTGAGGATACTGCGTATATTCTTATCTGCCTGCCCTGTAAATGTATCGGAATAGCTCTCACGTCTCGGCACTCTGCTCCCGCCTCCTTGCGTACGACCTCAGTGCGAAGAGCACCTCCTGCATCTGACCGTACTCGCAGTATAGCAGCTTTATCCGCCTGTCAAGGTCAAGCTCCTTTATCGAGCAGGTATCGCCCTGCTGCCTCAGAAGGCTGCGCTGCTGCGTGAGCTCGGTGATACGAGCCTTGACGAGCGTGCAGCTCTCTACATAGCCGTTTATCATATTATCCATATATCATAGCCTCCTGTCCGTGGGGAGAATTTCATGACCCGCGCTCCCTCAACGGGGGGTATGGGGAGCGTTTTGCAGTGTAGCGAACGTTTGTTCTTTCCTTGTGTTTTTATTATAGAACATCCGTTCCTAAAAGTCAAGTGCCTGCTATATATTTTATAAATTTAACAGTTCCGCGAGTGTCCGATAGCGAATATAATCTTCTGCATATATAAAATAGTGTTCGAGTTCATAGAATCGTTACGATTTATTCGTAAAAATCTCCAAAAATCCCATTGACAATGAGCTAAAATAATGATAATATATACTTGCAGGAAAACATGAGAGACTTATAACATTAAGTTAATAAGTTTTACCGACCCGTATAGGCAATCGGGTCAATTCCAAATGGAGGGAAATTTTATGCAGCTTTTCAAGAAGACAATTGCAGGCGTCTGTGCTTTAGGCATCACAGCAGCCTGCGCAGCTCAGTCGAGCTTCTCGGGCAGCGTGGATAAGGCGTACGCTGCCACCAAGGACATCTCCGACACCATGGAGTGGGATACGCTCAGAATGGGCGGTGCAGGCTTCGTTTCGGGTATCGTGACGGGTCAGCAGGAGATGTATCTCCGCACGGACGTCGGCGGCGTCTACAGGTACGACTACGACCGCAGCAGATGGGTGCAGCTCTTCGGCTTCATCAACGAGGACGACAGAGGTCTCCTCAGCTGTAAGGGCATCGCTATCGACCCGACCGACGACATGACCGCTTACTTCCTCTGCGGCTGTGCGTACTTCTCCGACGCGAGAACGTCCATCTTCAAGACCACCGACGGCGGCAAGACCTTCACCGAGTCCGACGTAACCGACCTGATACAGGTCCACGGCAACGGCGACGGACGTGAGTGTATCGAGCCTATCGCCGTAGACCCCGATGACCCCGACACTATCTACGCGGGCGGCGACGTCACGGGCGGCAAGTCCGCACTCATCAAGTCTACCGACGGCGGCAAGACATGGAAGCCCGTTGAGGGCTATGATTCGCTCGGTCTCTTCTCGGGCGAGCTCAAGTACCCCTCGTGGACAGACCATATGGTAAGAGGCACCGAGCCGAGCAAGCTCTACAACGAGCAGAACGGTATCGGCTGTATCCACATCGAGGGCGGCAAGGTATACGTCGGCACGTCCGTTACGGGACAGGCCAATATCCACGTGGCAAGCGTCAAGGACGACAAGTTCGAGCCCATAAAGGCGCTCCCCAACGAGAACTATCCCCTCTCGATAACCAGTGACCGCAACGGCAACCTCTTCTTCACATATATCGGAGGTCTCGCTTTCGCGGGAGCTTCGGGCGGCGCGTATAAGTACAATATCGCGTCGGGCAAGGTCGAGCAGCTCTCAGAGCTGAAAAATGCTATCGGCATGATAGAGGTCGACAGAAAAGACCCCAATAAGATGTTCGCACGTACCTGCGGTATGTGGTCCGACCAGTGGTGCGGTACCGAATGGATACAGGACGACCCCACCACTCCCGAAAATGAGGGCACTATCGCGTGGGGCGACCACTTCTTCCGCTCGGACGACGGCGGCAAGACCTGGGACGATATCACCCCCGGCGCGGGCGAGACCGACTACTCGACAGGCACGGGCGTGAAGAAGTTCACCTCGCTCCCCCTCGATACGAACGGCTATGACTGGATATACGGCAAAGCGTGCCACTGGGGAAGCGGTATCCTCATCGACCCGCGTGACCCCGAGGGCGACCGTATACTCCTCACATCGGGCAACGGCGTCTTCGCCTGCGACAACGCGTGGGACGATATGGGTATACAGTTCTACTTCCAGCCCGACGGCGTCGAGGAGTGCGTAAGCCTCGACTTCTTCAGCACGGCTGACGGTCTCGACCTCTCCGCTATCGGCGACTACGACGGCTTTATCCACGAGGACGTCGACTCCATCCCCCAGCAGTACAAGCCCAATATGGGCTCGACCTCCGCTATCACGGTGTGCCCGCAGAATACAGACGTGTGGGCAAGAACTGCCGAGGGCGACGGCAACAACACAGGCAGCGCGTTCTATACCCTCGACCGCGGCAAGTCGTGGAAGGCATTCGCTCCCGCCTTCCGCGGCGGAAAGCTCGCTATCACCGAGCTCTCCAAGGGCAAGTACAGAGTCATCAATACAAGCGCCAAGGGCGGGGCTTCCTACTCCGACGACTGGGGCGCTACATGGAATAAATGCGACGGTATACAGGCTACAAAGGGCGTTTACGCTCTCGTTGACCCCGAGGACGCCAAGACCGTTTACGCTGTCGGCGCGCAGTACAACGAGTACTGGTCGTCCGATATGAGCAAGAAGGAGCCTACCTACGACGAGTCTCACTACTCCTACTTCATCAGCGAGGACTACGGCGCTACCTTCACCGAAACACGTATCTGCCCCTATAACTGGGAGCTCACATGGAAGTTCGAGTGCACGGGCGACCCCGCCTACCTCGGCAACGGCATTATCGCCTTCGCGGGCGCTAATCAGGGCGTTTTCCTCATCTCCGACAAGGGCAAGACAGTCGAGAAGCTCGATTCCGTGGCATACGCCAAGTGTATCGGCTACGGCGCTCCCGAGAAGGCGGGCGGCGTAAATACGCTGTTCATCTACGGTCAGCCCGAGAAGGACGACCCCGAGGGCATCTACCGCTCGACTGACGGCGGCAAGTCGTGGGTATGCATAAACACCGACCACCTCTACGGCGGCACGGGCAACGGAAACTACCTCGTCGGCGATATGAACGAGTTCGGCAAGGTCTATATGTCCACGGTCGGCTGCGGTATCGTTTACGGTCAGCTCGCGGGAACTCCCCACACCGTTACGACTAAGGCTACCACAACTGCCACGACCAAGGCGACAACTACCACTGCCACTGCGGCACAGAGCAGCACTACCGCCGTTTCACTCCCCGCGGTAACGCTCATCGGCGACGCCAACGTCGACAAGAAGGTCACGGTCGCGGACGCGGTCGCGATACTCCAGTCCATCGCCAACAAGGACAAGTACGCGCTCACTCCTCAGGGAGCGGCTAATGCGGACTGCTCCAACGTCGGCGACGGCATTACCGCCAAGGACGCCCTCGCGATACAGAGGCTCGACGCCAAGGAGATAGACGCGCTCCCCGAAACAACAAAATAATACGAAAAGAGCACCCTTAGGGGTGCTCTTTTGCGCGTTGTCACCTGCAAGCTCGCTAACTGTGATTTGTAGGGGCGCCCTTTGGGCGTCCGCAAATTGAAATACGGTTACGGCTATGTTGACCGACGGACTGCCAAAGGCAGCCCCTACAGAATCATCGCCGCAGGCGATACCAATAATTCCGAATTCCAAATTTGGCGGGCGGATAATATCCGCCCCTACTTGATATTCTGAAAAATATGTGTTATAATATCTTTGAATGAAATGCCGTTTCGGGCGGAAGGGAGGAAATATGAACTATATCGGTGAAAAATGCGTCGCCTGCGGAGAGGTCTTCGCGGAGGGCGACGATATCGTAGTCTGCCCCGAGTGCGGCTCGCCGCACCACAGAGCCTGCTACAAGGCTGAGAACAAATGCGCGAATTCGGCGCTCCACGGCACGGACGAGAGCTGGCAGAGCTCCGCGGAAACGAAGCCCGAGCCCGAGGAGAGGAAGTTCGTGGTCTGCTCCGCCTGCCACTTCCCGAACAGCCTCGAAGCCGAGACCTGCGTGAGGTGCGGCGCTGACCTTACCTCCGAGGACGACGGCGAGGAGACGGAGGAGATGAGCTTCGGCGTACCGAGACCGTACCTCGGCTTCAATCCCGACGAGGACATGGGCGGCTCGCCGCTGAGGGACGTCGCGGACTTCGTGCGCACGAACACCATCTACTATATCCCCATCTTCAAGCGTATGAAGGACACGGGCAGGAGCATATCCTTCAATCTGATAAGCTTCATATTCCCGCCCGTCTACTTCGCGAACAGGAGAATGTGGTTCTGGGCGATGCTGTCGCTCATCGCGACCGTACTGCTGTCAATGCCGCTGGCGGTGAGCTACCTCATCGCGGACGGTCTCGAGAGCAGCTACGCCATCTTCCCCGCGGAGGTGATACAGAAGATATACGACAACCGCCACACACTTTCGCTGCTCGTGGACGTGTGCAACGTGGCGGATATGCTCATACGCATAACCTTCTGCCTGTTCGGCAACAAGCTGTACTTCCGCTTCGTGCTGAAGTCGCTGAGGCGGCTCAGGGAGCACAGGGCGGGCGAGCTCAGGCGCGAGGAGATACTCGCGGCGGGCGGAGTGAAGGTACTCAACAGCCTGCTGGTAGTGATAATGTCGCTGGCGATGACATTCGTCGCGATGTACGCGACGTACCTGCTGCTGGCAGCTCTACTGTAAACAAAAAAGCGAGCTCATTGAGCTCGCTTTTATTGTTGTTATCACTTCTTCTTTGCTGCCGCCGTTGTGTCCTGAAGAACAGACTGCTGTACGGACGTCGCATTCTGTCCGAGAGCGGGAGAGCTCTTGAGCGTGTGCTGGAGCTTTTCCTTGGTGCGCTTTATGTCGAGGAGCGACTTGTTGTGAGTAGCCTCGGCGTCGTTGAGCATCTGAGCTACCGAGAGAGCCGCGTTCTTCTGGAGGTTCGTGGAAGCCGCCTGAGCCTTCTGGAGGATATCCACAGCCTTCTTCTTAGCCTCGGTGACGATAGCCTCCTGAGAAACTATCTGCTGAGCTCTTTCCTCCGCCTTGCGGATAATGCCCTCGGCGTTGAGCTTAGCCTCGTTGAGGATACGCTGGCAGTCGAACTCGATCTTCTTTGCCTCCTTGAGCTCGTGAGGCATATTGAGGCGGATATCGTTGATGAGCTCGCGCATACGCTCGCCGTCAACTATCTTCTTGTGTGAAACGAAGGGGACGGAAGTGGACTTGTCCAGCAGTTCGTCCATTTCCTCAAGGATCTCATCAATACTCATAATACTTTACCTCTCCTTTATTAATCTTGACTGTATGTCTTCAAGTATCTCTTCGGGAACAAAATGACTTATATCGCCGCCGAAGTAGGCGATCTGCTTTACCACGCTCGAGCTGAGGTACATATTCTCCGCCGCCGTGGTGAGGAACACCGTCTCTGCGCCTGCGTAGAGCTTCTTGTTCGCGAGCGCCATCTGGAACTCGTACTCGAAGTCGCTGACGGCACGCAGACCCTTTACTATAGCCACCGCGCCGACGTTGCGGACGTAGTCCGCGAGCAGTCCGTCGAGAATGTCGATGACCACGTTATCGAGGTCTTTGGTGACGGCTTCTATCATCAGCATACGCTCGGTAGCGGTGAAGCTCGGCTGAGCTTTTCCCGCATTTCGGGAAATAAGCACGATGACCTTATCGAACAGCTTGGAAGCTCTCGTGATTATGTCGAGGTGACCCAGTGTAACGGGGTCGAAGCTTCCGGGGCAAACGGCTATCCTTCTCATTCTTCATCCTCCTCTGAGGGCTTGGTGAAAACGGCGACGTTTATCTTGCCGTAGCTGTATACCTTCCTCAGTGCCATACCCTCGGGAGCCTCGGGCGTGCCTGCCTCCTTCTCATACTCGCATATGATGAAGCCGCCGTCCCTGAGCTTAGCCGCCGCGAGCGGCAGGAGCTTGGGGATATGTCCGCACCTGTAGGGCGGGTCGAGGATAATGATATCGAAGCTCTGCGCGGTGAGTCTGATATAGTCGTAGCTGTCGCGGGTTATGACCTCCGCGAGCTTGTCCAGCTTGGTGCTTTTCAGATTCTCGCTCACGCACTTTACCGCTTTAGCGGAGCTGTCCACGAAAACGGCGTGCGCGGCGCCTCGGCTGAGCGCCTCTATGCCCATCTGACCGCTTCCCGCGAAGAGGTCGAGCACATACGCGCCCTCTATCTCGAACTGTATCGAGGAGAAGACGCCCTCCTTGACCTTATCGCTCGTAGGTCGGGTATCGAGCCCTTCGGGAGCCGCGAGCTTATGCCCGCGTGCAATACCTGTAATAACTCTCATTCAGAAAATTCCTTAATAGTATTAATCGGCAAACAGCCGAAATCCATATACAAAGATATTATATAATATTTTTCTTGATTTGTCTATATATAAAAATAAAGATAGGTTATTTTTCACAAATAAATTATACTATATTTGTGGTATATTGCCTGTATTGACGCGCATAAACGTTACATTTCGGCGATATTTGTTACGATTTTAATGTTTGTATTGATTAATCGGCAAATCCATTGTATAATATTTGTAGGGGGCGCACCAAGGGTGTCCCTTTAGCCGATTCGCAGGTTACCGATTATGTGCCGTAGGTTTACGGCTCGGTAGCCCGCATTTTCCGCTAAGGGTAGCACGCGAATGTGTGCGCCGAGGATAAACGGATATCTCAGGCGGGCGGACACGCGGGTCCGCCCCTGCATTCGGAATGTTGTAGGGGACGGCGTCCTCGGCTTCCCGCCAAGCAGCGCCATACAGGAGGTGCGTCGGATTGAACTTAGTGAAACGAATCACAGCTTATGTGCTCGTGGCGGGACTGCTCTGCCCTGCCCTGACCTCTTGCGGGGTAAAAACAGAGACGTACAGCATCAACATAACAGTGCCTTTCGACGACATCGACTTCACCGACGGGAGCTGTCACGGCATTTCGTTCAGCAGCGACATAAACGGCACCGTCATCGTTACCTGCGGCGACGTCGAGGTGCCCGAGATACGCGTGAAGGTGGACTTCGGCGGAGGTCTGAAAAACAGCCGCAAGGCGAAGAACCGCAAGCTCGAGCGGGACAGCCTCGGCATAACTCACGCGCTCACCGACGAGGGCATACTCTCGGTAGGCTTCATCGACAGGACGACAGGCAATTCCGCGAGGTCGTCGTACAACATCTTCAAGCAGGAATTCGAGGGCGTGCTGTTCAGCCATGCACAGTCCTATGTGGAGATGACCCTGCCGCGGAGCTTCGACAGCTTTCAGATAAGCAACTACGGCGGACAGCTCGCCGCGAAGGAGCTCTGCGGACACGTCGAGCTATACACCTATGACGACCTCACCGCTGAGAATATCGCCTTCGACGCGTCCGACGACAACAGGGTCACGGGGGAAAAGGGCGTTTTCATCAGCACCACCCGCTATAAGGAGAAGCGGGAGGACGCGCTCATCTCGTCGCGTTACGGCGACATCACCTATGTCATGCCCGAGCCTGCCGATATGCAGGGCCGCTACAAGGCGGACACCGTGGAGGTGCTCTGCTCGGAGGGTGCGGTCACGGTCGACCTCAACGGCAATGTGTGCGCCGATACTCACAAGCTCGACGAGAAGAAAAGCAGGCAGTATGATTACTCGGTCGCCCACGGAGCGCTGCTGCTCGACCTTGACGACTACGGAAACGGCGTGGTCTTCACCAACGGAAGATACAAGCGCGATTCGGATTAAGGAGGAAATATGAAAGGCATATTCAGAAAGCTCGCGGCGCTGTCGCTGACCGCCGTTACCATACTTGCGGGCTGCGGTGCCTACGAGGAAAACATCGAGAAGCCGCAGGAGCCCACCTACTCGACATTGCAGATATTCACCGACCCCGTCACCACTCAGACGAGCACGACTGCCGCGACTACGGCGACTACAAAGCCGACGACCGCGAGACAGACCACCGTCTCCGCGAAGAAGACGACAACGGTGAAGACTACGACAAAGGCGGCTAAGACTACGGCAAGGACCACCACCAAGGCTGCCAAGACCACCGCCGCGACTACCACCGCTCCCACGACTGCCGCTGCAAACGGCGACTATGTGGAGTACCGCTTCCGCAGCAAAAAGCTCCTCGAGCAGCACTTCGAGAAGCACGGTGGGGAGTTCGGGGACGATTTCGGCTACAGTAACGCCTCCGAGTACGAGCAGGGCGCGAGCGATGTCATCAACGATCCCGACGCCCTCCACAAGACCGAGAAGGAGGACGGCGACTACGTCTACTACATCGAGGCGACGAACGAGTTCGTGGTGCTCTCGACCGACGGCTATATCCGCACCTACTTCCGCCCCGATCAGGGCAAGAAATACTACGACAAGCAATAAGGAGGCGCACTATGAAAAGGCTGACAGCTCTGCTGGCGGCGGTCGCTGCGGCAGGCGTGATAGCTGTAGGCTGCTCGTCGGGCAGCAATGACAGCAACGAACCTGTGCCGCGCGTCAAGACCGTCTCCGTGGACGACATCGCAAGGCTCAACGGCGGGCAGATGCCGCCCACGTCATATTACTACGATACCGACCGCGTACGCGAGATAGAAGGCAAGGTCAGCAGTACGCCCGTCAACAACAAGGACGACGCGCTCACCGTGATAAGGGAGCTCGCGGACATCATCGGCTGCGACGACCCGCAGGGCGAGCTGAGATACAGCGAGACGAATCCGTGCGATGGCGGCTTCAACTACGTGTTCGAGCAGTATTACAGGGACGTTCCCGTGAGGCGCGGCTCTGTATCCATAGCGGCTGACGAGGACGGCAATACCACCCGCCTGTACAACAGCTACATCGAAAACGTCAACATCGCGACCGAGCCGAAGATATCCGCCGACGACGCGGTGAAGCTCGCGAAGAGGAAGTACAGCTGCGACACGAGGGACGAGCCCGAGCTCATTATCATCGAGACGGGCAGAAACAGCATCTATCTTACGTGGGACGCGAAGCTGGACAGAAGCAATTATCCCGACGAAGCCTTCATCGACGCGCAAAGCGGCACAGTGCTGGTGGAAGACGGTCCCGTTGAAGACTGAAAAAGCACTTGACATTTTCGCGATATGTGCTATAATATATATAAAGAGAGCACTGCAAAGCCTTATGGCTCAGCGGTCGTCCTCAAAATTGTATGTTATAAGAAATAACCGCCAACTTTGGAAGAGGGGCGGTTATTTCCTTTTTTCGTTGTTAAGGTCTATAATTGCAATAATAAGTAACAATAATGTTAACAATTCCAATATAGTCATCTTAACTCGCCTCGTTTCCGAGGAAAGATTGAACCGCCTTGCCGCTTTATGCAATGCTCTCTGACAGTATTACAGCACGGCGGAGAGCCGATGTCAAATCCCATAACAAGGAGCTTCTGCCATGAATCCGAGACTGCCGTACCTTCGTGAAAAGACCTCGAAGCTGACCTCCTCCCCGGGGGTCTATATAATGAAAAACAGGGAGAGCGCCATTATCTACATCGGCAAGGCGAAGAACCTCAAAAACCGCGTCACGAGCTATTTCCGCGAAAGCCCCGACCACACGCCCAAAGTCGCGGCGATGGTGTCGAACGTGTACGACTACGACTA
Organism: Ruminococcus sp.; assembly: GCA_030530245.1. Taxonomy (GTDB): domain Bacteria; phylum Bacillota; class Clostridia; order Oscillospirales; family Ruminococcaceae; genus Ruminococcus. The sequence continues at coordinate 17,185 of JAUMVH010000002.1, read as the reverse complement.
CATCGTCGTCGACAGCGAATACGAGGCGCTGCTGCTCGAATGCTCGCTCATAAAGCAGCACAAGCCCAAGTACAATATCCTCCTCAAGGACGACAAGGGCTACCACTATATCCGCATCTCCGACGAGGACTACCCCCGCATCACCAACGTCAAGAACACCAAGGCGGGCGGTACGTATCTCGGTCCGTATACGAGCGGCTCCGTCACCAAGGAAGCCGTCAACGAGGCTAACCGCGTATTCATGCTCCCGACGTGCAGGCGAAGATTCCCGCAGGATTTCGGCAGGGAGCGCCCCTGCCTCAACTACCACATCAAGCTTTGTATGGGAGTCTGCCGCGGCAAGATAGACAAGGAGACCTACCGCTCGGCAGTCGACGAGGCGGTGGAGTTCATCAAGTCGGGCAGCGCGCAGTCCGTCGACCGCATGGAGCAAGAGATGAACGAGGCGGCGGAGGCTCTCGACTTCGAGAAGGCGGCAATGCTCCGCGACAGGATAGCCGCCGTGAAGAAGGCTGCCGAAAAGCAGAAGATCATCAACAGCGGCGTGGACTCCACGGACGTCATCGGCGTCGCCGAGGCATACGACGGCATATTCGTGTCGGTGCTGATGTACCGCGAGAACAGGCTCTGCGACAAGGCGGTGTTTGAGTTCGACAAGCCCGAGGACGGCGAGGATATCCTCAGCCTCTTCCTCGCGCAGTTCTACCACGGGCGGGACGATATCCCGCGCACCGTCACCGTCGACCATATCCCCGAGGACGGCGCCCTCATTGAGGAAATGCTCACAAAGCAGGCGGGCAGGAACGTGAGGCTCCACCAGCCGCAGAGGGGCAGGCTGCCCGAGCTGATGAGGCTCGCGAAGAGCAATTCCGCGGAGTACGCCGCCCTGCGAAACGACCGCACGGGCAGGGAGGTCATCGCGCTCGAGCAGCTCGCAAAGAGCCTCGGGCTGGCGCGTCCGCCGCGCTATATCGAAGCGTACGACATCTCGAACCTGTCGTCGGAGTCGATGGTCGCGGGCATGGTCGTATTCGAGGACGGACGCCCGCTCAAAAAGGCGTACAAGCGCTTCAACATCAAGGAGCAGGAGTATCAGAACGACTACGGCAGTATGCGCGAGGTCCTGCGCAGGCGGCTCACGCACATAGTCGAGCAGGACGGCGACGAGTTCTTCAACCGCACGCCCGACCTCATACTCCTCGACGGCGGAACGGGTCACGTGCACGCGGTAGAGCCGCTCCTGCGGGAGCTCGGGCTCGATATACCGCTGTTCGGCATGGTCAAGGACGACAGGCACCGCACCCGCGCGATAGCCGAGGGCGGACGTGAGATACAGATAAACGAGCTGCGCGCCGTGTTCGACCTCGTGACGCGCATACAGGACGAGGTGCACCGCTACTCCGTGAGCTTCATGCACTCGAAGCACAAGAAAAAGACGTACAGCTCGGAGCTGCTGACGGTCAAGGGCGTGGGCGAGAAGAAAGCGGCAAAGATAATGATACGCTACAAGACGAAGGCAAACCTGCTGAAGGCGACTCCCGAGGAGCTCGCCGCGACTGCGGGAATAAGCCTCGCCACAGCCCGCGAGCTGTGGGAGGTAATACAGAATATGTGATGTAGGGGCGGCGTTACGCTGCCCGCCGAGATATCAGCGGTCGGCGGGCGAGCGGAACCCGCCCCTACATTTGTTGAGTGATATCATGCATGGGACGCCGCACATACAATCGGTAAGGCTCGTGGAAACATACTTACGGTCTGTAAATGTAAGCGAGCTTGCGAGCGACAGCGCGAATCGGCGGCGCGGACACCGCGCCCCTCACATATACGCGCCGTTCTCCATATAATGTAGGGAGATTGCCGCTTCCGCCACACGGGGCGGCAGGTCTGATTCTACTGTGCCGTGGTTCGGCAGAATGGAGAACTATATGAGAAATGATATAAATATACTTATCGCGGGCGGCGATATGCGGCAGGCGTACTGCGCGGCGCGGCTCGCGGAGAGATTCGGTGCGGCGGCAGCGGGCTTCGACAGCGGCGCCCTCCCCGCCTCTGTAAGCGGACTCGCAGACCCGCTCCCTGCGGCGGAGAGCTATGACTGCGCGGTGCTGCCAGTGGTCGCGCTCGGCTCCGACGGAAACATCAGCACGCCCCTCTACAGCGGCTCCCTCGCGGCGGAAACGGTCGCCTCGGCGGTGCGGGACGGCGGCGTCATCTTCACGGGTCGGGAGGACTCGCGCCTCGCGGGGCTCTTCCCGCGGCACAGGCTCGTCAGCTACCTCGGGCGCGAGGAGCTCCTGCTGAAAAACGCCTCCCTCACAGCCGAGGGAGCCGTGCAGCTCGCGCTCGAAAGGCTTGATACCGCGCTTTGCGGGCTGCCCGTGCTCATCGTCGGGCTCGGCAGGATAGGTACGGCTCTCGCGATGATACTGCGCGGCTTCGGAGCCGATATCACCGCCGCCGTCCGCAGTCCGCAGGCTGAGGCAAAGGCGCAGCTCCTCGGCGTGAGATCGGTGCGCACGGACAGCCTCGGCGGGGACTATGCCCTCGTTTTCAACACCTCCCCCGAGACGGTGTTCACGGGCGGAAACATCGGCGGATTCCGCGATGATACGCTGTTTATCGAGCTCGCCTCCGACGCGGGCGGGTTCAGCGCGGAAGCCTCTGCCAAGCTCGGGAGCCGCCTTGTCCGCGCAAACGGGCTCCCCGGGAAGACCGCTCCCGTGACTGCGGGCGAGATAATCGCGGACGCGGTCGCGGCTATTATCGCGGAAGGAGGCGGCGGAAATGAAAACTAACTTCATCGGTATCAGGATAGGCTACGTGATGACGGGCTCGTTCTGCACCTTCGGGCGGAGCTTTGCACAGGCGGAGCGGCTGCGTGAGATGGGCGCGGAGCTCGTCCCCGTGATGTCGGAGCACGCCGCCTCGGTCTCGACCCGCTTCGGCAGCAGCGCCGACAACATCGCCCGACTCGCCGAGATATGCGGGCGGGACGTGATAACGGACATCTCCGCCGCCGAGCCTATAGGTCCCAAGGATATGACGGATATAATGGTGGTGGCGCCGTGCACGTCGAATACGGCGGCGAAGCTCGCGGCGGGGATAACCGACAGCGCCGCGACTATGGCGGTCAAGTCCCATCTGCGCAGCGGCAAGCCCGTCGTGCTCGCGATAGCCTCGAACGACTCGCTCCTCGGCTCGGCGAAGAACATCGGCGAGCTCTTCAACCGCAAGAACTACTACTTCGTGCCGATGTTACAGGACGACATCGAGCGCAAGCCCGCGTCGCTCGTGGCGGAGTTCGAGCTCCTGCCCGACGCGGTGGACGCGGCTCTGCGCGGGGTGCAGCTGAGACCGATAATTTATCACCGCACGGAAGGACTTGGCTGAAACACACTTGTAGGGGCGCACCCGTGTGTGCGCCCGCAAATTCGGAATGCGGGATTCGGAATTAAACGTGTCGCCTGCGGCGATGATTTGCAGGGGCGCCCTTTGGGCGTCCGCAGGAACACAGCAGATGAAGCACACCGTTCAGACAGAGAGATGATTCGCGCGGTATAGTATTCAGATTCAACATTGGTGAATTATATTTGTGCACAATCACAGTTTTGAGGGATATGTCTTGATTTATTAGAAAAAGGTGGTAAAATATAATTAGCACTCAGAGAAAGAGAGTGCTAAACTATCGCACATTATTATTTCAGGAGGTATATATCATGACTATCAAACCTTTACAGGACAGAGTAGTTGTCAAGATGGTCGAGGCTGAGGAGACCACCAAGAGCGGTATCATTCTCTCGGGTTCGGCTAAGGAGAAGCCCGAGGTAGCTGAGGTCGTTGAGGTAGGTCCCGGAACTTCTGACGTCAAGATGGAGGTCAAGAAGGGCGACAAGGTACTCATCTCCAAGTATTCGGGCACTAACGTAAAGCTCGAGGGTGAGGAGTACATCATCGTCAAGATGGAAGATATTCTCGCGACTGTCAAGTAAGACAAAAACACTTGTAGGGGCGAGTTCCGCTCGCCCGTCAGTTTAACGATTGCTTGCGGGCGCACGGAATGCGCCCCTACAGCAGCAAAATCAACGATTTAAAGGAGTAGATAACTATGGCAAAGGATATAAAGTACGGCGAGGACGCAAGAAAGTCCCTTCAGGCAGGTATAGACAAGCTCGCTGACACAGTACGCATAACAATGGGACCCAAGGGCAGAAATGTCGTGCTCGACAAGAAGTTCGGCGCTCCCCTCATCACTAACGACGGCGTTACTATCGCCAAGGACATCGAGCTCGAGGACGCTTTCGAGAACATGGGCGCTCAGCTCGTTAAGGAAGTCGCTACCAAGACCAACGACGCGGCAGGCGACGGTACCACAACTGCTACTCTCCTCGCTCAGACTATCGTCCGCGAGGGTATGAAGAACATCGCAGCAGGCGCTAATCCGATGGTTCTCAAGAAGGGTATCGCTAAGGCTGTCGACACGGCTGTAAAGTCTATCGTTGACAACTCCAAGGCTGTCGCGGGCAGCGAGGATATCGCAAGAGTCGGCACAGTCTCGTCCGCTGACGAGGCTGTCGGCAAGCTCATCGCAGAGGCTATGGAGAAGGTGACCTCCGACGGCGTTATCACTATCGAGGAGAGCAAGACTGCCGAGACCTACAGCGAGGTAGTTGAGGGTATGCAGTTCGACCGCGGCTACATCTCGCCCTATATGATAACAGACGCAGACAAGATGGAGGCTGTTTACGACGACGCCTACGTCCTCATCACAGACAAGAAGATAAGCTCCATTCAGGAGATACTCCCCCTCCTCGAGCAGATAGTAAAAATGGGCAAGAAGCTCGTTATCATCGCCGAGGACGTAGAGGGCGAGGCTCTCACGACTATTATCCTCAATAACCTCCGCGGCACCTTCAAGGTCGCAGCTGTTAAGGCTCCCGGCTTCGGCGACAGACGCAAGGAAATGCTCAAGGACATCGCTACCCTCACAGGCGGCGAGGTAATCACGGCAGACCTCGGTCTCGAGCTCAGCGAGACCACGCTCGAGCAGCTCGGTCAGGCTAAGCAGATCGTTATCCAGAAGGAGAACACCATCATCGTTGACGGTGCAGGCGACAAGAAGGCTATCAAGGCAAGAGTTGCACAGATACGCGCTGCTATCGAGACAACTACTTCCGACTTCGACCGCGAGAAGCTTCAGGAGCGCCTTGCCAAGCTCGCAGGCGGCGTAGCTGTTATCAAGGTCGGCGCTGCTACAGAGATAGAGATGAAGGAGAAGAAGCTCCGTATCGAGGACGCTCTCGCAGCTACAAAGGCTGCTGTTGAGGAGGGTATTGTTGCAGGCGGCGGTACTGCCTACATCAACGCTATCCCCGCAGTCGAGAAGCTCGTTCCCACTCTCGAGGGCGACGAGAAGACAGGTGCAAAGATAATCCTCAGAGCTCTCGAAGCTCCCGTTCGTCAGATAGCTGAGAACGCAGGTCTCGAGGGAAGCGTCATCGTCGACAAGATAAGACGCTCGCGCAAGCTCGGTTACGGCTTCGACGCTTACAACGAGGTCTACACCGATATGATACCCGCGGGTATCGTTGACCCGACTAAGGTTACAAGAAGTGCGCTCCAGAACGCTGCTTCCGTTGCTTCGATGGTGCTCACTACAGAGAGCCTCGTTGCCGACATCAAGGAGGAGAATCCCGCTCCTGCAATGCCCGCAGGCGGTATGGGCGGAATGTACTAAGCGCGGTGTCCGCGCAGCCGATTCGCGGGGACGCTCGCAAGCTCGCTCACATTCCACAGAGCGGCAGTTTGCTTCCGCGAATGTTACCAATATAAAATAGCAATATTAAAGGCGAACCCGATATGGGTTCGCCTTTTGTTGTTATTGTAGGGGCGCATTCCGTGCGCCCGCAGTCGGTTTCGGAATTATCGGGCGGCGGGACGCCGTCCCCTACGCCGCGCTCACTCGTTACTTGTCGTGTTCTTCTTGAAGCGCGACTTCTGCCCGAAATTGAGCGAAGCCGTCAGTATCTTATCGGAGTTGAACAGCCTCAGCGCAAAGAACATACATACAGCAAACACGATGAGCTGATATATCAGTCCGCCGAAGAATATCGTCATATTGCCGAACATGATGTTGTTCACAGCCGAGAAGGTGTGCGTGAAGGGTATCGCGTAAACGACGAGCCTCAGCGCTGTGGGGAGCGTGTTGATGTCCGCCATCATCGAGATGAGGTAGGGCACCATCGCCATTATCATCATCGGCATCATCATGGTCTGCGACTGCTTGGTGTCGTTGACGAGCGCGCCGAGCATGAGCGATACCGACAGGCATATCATTATCGTGAGGAAGAGCTGCGCGCCGATGAGGATATAGTCCGTCACGCCGAGCGTCAGCCCGAGCCTTTCAAGCGCTTCGTCCACGGACATATACTGCGCAACGAGCTGTCCGCTCATTTCCTCGGTGACGCTGTCGGTCGCTCCCGACATGAACGACGAGAAGCCGAACATATACACCACCGCGTTGAGCAGCGCGATTATCGCCGCCGCGAGCATTTTCGCGCCGAGTATAGCCGTTCTCGAGACAGGCGCGGAGAGCAGGGTCTCGAGGGTCTTGTCGATTTTTTCGTTGCTGATGGCGCTCATGAGCATATTCGAGGTGAACATGATGAGTATGAACACGATGATGGGGAGTATCATATTCTTCATCATAAGGCTGCTCATCACGCTCGAGGTGCTGACGGGAGCTGTCTTGTCCTTGACGACGGTCTGCTCGGTGACGTCAACGGGGAGCTGTAAGAGCTTGACCTGCTCGGCGGTGAGTCCCGCCTTGGCTGCAAAAGTGGAGGATATGCACTGAGAGATGAGCTCGATAGCGCCGCTGTTGCTGTTCATTACGTTGGACATCGCCGCTGCGGACTTCATCGCCGCAACGCTGATTATCTCGGGTCGCTCGTCGTTTTCGAGCTTTTCCGTGAAGCCCTCGGGTATGATGACGAGTGCTTCCACGTCGGCACTCCTCAGTATATCGGAGTAGTCATCGCCCGACGTATCGACCATTTTCAGCGTCGCACCGCTCTCCTCGAGCGTCTTCGCGAGCAGCTTCGTAAAGTCGGTATCGTCGCGGTCGCTGAGGGTGATGCTGTACTCGTTCTTGACGGCTTCCTTGATGGTGCTCTTCATGAGGTTTCCCATCAGCATGAGCATGGCGGAGATGGCGACAAGGCTGATTATCGTCTGCGGCGTGATGAGCTCGCCGAGCTCCTTTTTCAGCAGATTAAAGAATTTCATTGTCGTTCACCACCCTTTCAAATACTTCCTCGAGGTTCTTCGCGCCGTAGCGCTCCTTGAGCTCGTCAGCCCTGCCCGTGACGAGCAGGTGCCCCTTCGCGATTATGCCCACGCGGTCGGACACGAACTCTATCTCGAGCATATTGTGCGACGACAGCAGGAAGGACATCCCCTCCTCCGCCGCGAGCTGCTTTATCATCTTGCGTATCTCGATGGCGTTGAGCACGTCGAGTCCGCTCGTGGGCTCGTCGAGAATGGCGAGCTTCGGCTCTGTCATGACCGCACGCGCGAGCAGCAGCTTTCTTATCATGCCGCGGCTGTAGGTGCCTATCTTGTCCTTGAGCCTGTCCCCGAGCCCGCAGATACGCTCGGCGCGCTCTACGTAGCGGTTTATCGTGTCGATATCGGTCGAGAAAAGCCCCGCCATGAAGCGCAGGTAGCTCTTGCCCGTCATATTCTTGTAGGCACCCGCCTCGTCGGGGAGGTAGGTTATGCTCTCGCGGACCTTCGCCGCCTCCTTGATAATGCTGTGTCCCGCGACTATCGCGTCGCCCGAGGTGGGGGTGAGCAGAGTCGATATCATGCGGATAGTGGTGGTCTTGCCCGCGCCGTTGGGACCGATGAGCGCGAATATCTCGCCCTTTTCGATGTCGAAGCTGACCTTGTCCGCCGCGAGCACCTTGGTGTACTGCTTGGACAGCTCCCTGACTTCAAGCACTTTTTCCATAATTTGTATCCCTCCAAGTAAAAAGATGTAAGTATTATAACATATATCGCTGTAAAAAGCAAGCTGTAGGGGCGGACCCATGTGTCCGCCCGAAAAAAGGCAATTCGGCGGGCGCACACGCGGGTGCGCCCCTACACCATTTTTGTAGGGGACGGCGTCCTCGACGTCCCGTTCTGTAGGGGCGAGTTCCGCTCGCCCGACAATTATACGTTCGTTCACGGGCGCACGGAATGCGCCCCTACATTATGGCTTATATCAAAAATAGAACAGCTCCTCGAACTTCTTGTCGAGGGCGATACAGATTATCAGCGCGAGCTTTGCGGTCGGCTGATACTGTCCCGTCTCTATCGAGCTAATGGTATTTCGCGATACGCCGACCATTTCCGCAAGCTGTGCCTGCGAGAGCTTCGCCTCGGTGCGCGCCTCCTTCAGCCTGTTGCGCAGTATGAGTTTATCGTCCATAGTCTCACCCTTTGAGAAGGTCTCTGACGTAGCCGCAGACCATCACCGCGGATATCCCGATGAAGCAGAGCGCGCTGAAAAGGTGTACCTTCGACTTCGTCCGCACGAAGATGTATATATCGTGTGTCAGCTGCATGACGCAGTATATCAGCCAGTAGCCGCAGTTGTAATGTCCCGTGACGAACTGCTCGGCGATAAGGAGCACCGCACACAGCATACCGCCGACGATACGCGCGATGCTTCCCGCGATCTTGTAGGTGTTCTGCTCGTATTCGGAATTGTTTTCCTTCCTGCTTTTGGCGAGTATCTCTTCCCTGTTCATGATCGTCCTCCCTTGCCAAGTTGACTTTGCATTTCGTATGCTTGTATTATAGCACTGCCAAGTTCACTTGTCAACACCTGCCAAGCAAACTTTGCAAATTCAGCATTTTGCACAATAACGAAAAACACTTTTGTGCACATAAAACTCATTGATGTGCAGAATAGCATTCTACCTATTATATATAGCGATTTATCTTGACAATACTTTATAAATTTGTTATAATTATTTGTAAGCTTTTATGCAGTTTGGGCAATACTGCTTCATATATCCGCAGGCTTTAGGCAGCCTGCCACACACCACGAAAACGGCTGTTCTGCGCCCTCTTTGCAGACGTGCCGAACCTCCCCCACTCACGAAAGGCGGATAGAATTGAACATCAATAAGCTCTGCCGAAGGCTCTCCTTCGGCGCATTGTCATGCTTCGCCGCGGCTTGGAGCCTCTCGGGCATTATGACCGCCGCCGCGGCTGATGAGCCGTCTGTGCACACCGACGACTACTTCTTCATCGAGCCCGTCGACACGGGTATCCCCTCCTACAGCGACTACTACGACGAATACTGCGGCGAGAAGCGTCCCGACAAGGAAATAACGATAAAGGCGACCGACTACAAGTCGGCGCAGGACGGTACCTTCGCGACGGGCAGCTACGGCGCTGACGACGATATCCGTGACGGCGTCCTCATCTGGGAGAGCGCCGACGGCAGGCTCTCGTACGACATCGACGTCGCCGAAACGGGAATATACTGCCTCGGGATAAGCTACTTTCCCATCGAATCGAACAGCACGCAGATAGAGCTCTCCATGCAGATCGACGGCAAAACGCCCTACGACACCGCCGCCCGCCTCACGCTCAACCGCGTGTGGGTAAACGAGACGGAGATACACACCGACTCGCGCGGGAATCAGGTGCGTCCCTCGCAGATACAGCGCGGTATGTGGCAGGAGTGCGCCTTCGGGGACATTGACGGACTGTTCGGCGAGCCGCTCTTCTTCTATCTCGAAAAGGGCAGGCACGAGATAAGCTTCACCTCCGAGCGCGCCGAGCTCGCAATAGAGAGCCTGCGCTTCTACACGCCCGCGGAGCTCCCCGACTACGAGGAGTACAGGGCTTCCGTGGACGATGCCTCAGCCTCGTCCGAGCCCAACATCTTCCGCATTGAGGGCGAGAACGCGGAGCTCAAGTCCGACTCCACCCTCTACCCCACCTACGACAACACGAGCTACCTCGTGTCGCCGTCCGACCCGCGCAAGGTCGTGTACAACACCCTCGGCTCGGGCAACTGGAAGAAGGCACTGCAGTCCGTGACGTGGACTATTCCCGCGGACGAGATAGGCGCGGACGGCTGGTACAAAATAGGTATAAAGTCGCGTCAGAACCAGATGCGCGGCTTCTACTCCAACAGGAGGATATACATAGACGGCGAGGTGCCGTGCAGGGAGCTCGACCAGGTCAAGTTCTTCTACGACACCGACTGGAGCGTCGTCACCCCCAAGGCGGAGAGCGGCGAGGACGTTTACGTCTACCTCACTGCTGACCGCGACCACACGATGACCATGGAGTGCGTCCCCGGTGAGATAGGCAACTCGCTGCGCAGGCTCGACGAGTGCGTCGCCGACCTCAACACGTACTACCGCAAGATACTGATGATAACGGGTCCCTCGCCCGACAAGTACACCGACTACTACGTGCACGAGAAGGTGCCCGACCTCGTCAGCGAGTTCGAGCGCCTCTCGCAGGAGCTCAAGGACATACAGGCTGAGATAGAGGGGCTCTCGGGCACGGCAGGCTCGGAAGCCGCCTCCCTCGAGACGATGACCGTCATTCTCGACAAGTGCACCGATAAGCCGCTGAAAATCCCCGATTACCTCTCGCAGATAAAGGACAATATCGCCTCCATCTCCGCGTGGGAGCGCGACTACCGCGACCAGCCCCTCGAGGTCGACTACATCGAGCTGGCGACCGAGGGCGAGAAGTTCACGGGCGCCAAGGAAAAGCTCGGCAAGTCGATAGCGTTCAGCGTGAAGTCGTTCGTCGGCTCCTTCTTCGAGGACTACACCACCCTCTCCGATGTCACGGGCGAGGACGCGATAAACGTATGGGTGTCGCTCGGACGCGACCAAGCCCAAGTCGTCAAGGAGATGACCGAGAACGAGTTCATGCAGGAGTACGATATCCCCATCTCCGTCAACCTCGTTGTCGGCGGCGTAGTTGAGGCTACGCTCGCAGGAAAGGGTCCCGATGTGGCACTCTTCCTCGGCGGAGAGTTCCCCGTGAACCTCGCCGCGCGTGACCTGCTCGTCGACCTGTCCGATTTCTCCGACTTCGGCGATGTGAGCGGACGCTTCCAGCAGAACGCCATGACCCCCTATCAGTACAACGGCGGCACCTACGGTCTGCCGATAAGCCAGACCTTCCCGATGATGTTCTACCGCACCGACGTGCTCACCGAGCTCGGCTACGACTCCCCGCCCGAGACGTGGACGGAGTTGATAGATATGCTCCCCGCGCTCCAGCGCAACTACATGAACGTGGGACTTATCCTCCCGCCGACGAATATCTCGCCCGCCACCGAGACAGGTCACACCTTCGCGATGCTCCTGCTCCAGAAGGGCGTGAACTACTACAACGACGAGCAGACGGCTTCCACGTTCAATTCCATAGAGGCTGTCCAGTCCTTCGAGGAGTGGACCGACTTCTACACCGAGTACAGCTTCGTCCAGCAGTATGACGCGTTCAGCCGATTCAGGACGGGCGAGTACCCGATAGTCATCAACAACTACACGTTCTTCAACCAGCTCACCGTCGCCTCGCCCGAGATAAAGGGGCTGTGGGACTTCTGCCCCGTGCCCGGCACTCTCCGCGAGGACGGCACCATATCTCACGCCGCCAATTCAAACGGCGCGGGCGCGGTCATCTTCAAGAAGGTCGGCAACAAGGAGAACGCGTGGAAGTTCATCAAGTGGTTCACCGATACCGACACGCAGGTGCGCTACGGCACACAGATAGAGGGGCTCCTCGGCACGATGGGCAGGTTCGATACCGCTAACACCGAGGCTCTCGCTCAGCTGTCGTGGTCGCACGGCGAATACGACAGGCTCGCCGCTCAGCAGGCGGAGCTCGTCGAGATACCCGTAATCCCCTCGTCGTACGCGGTAACGCGCAACATCATGAACGCGTTCAGAGAGACCGTCAACGAGCTCGGCAACCCGCGCGATACGCTGATATGGTACAACCGCGACATAAACGACGAAATTACCCGCAAGCGTAAGAATCTCGGTCTTTCGACCGCCGAAGATTAAAGGAAGGAGGAACGTCTCTTGGCTCAGATATCAGCGGAAGATATCGGAAAAAGGACAAAGAGCGAGGAACGCGCCATGCTGTGGCGGTCGTTCAAGCGCAATAAGGCGTGCTATCTCATGCTCGCGCCCTTTATGATATTCTTCATCGTATTCACGATAGTGCCTGTTGTGATGTCCCTCCCGATGGGCTTCACCGACTTCAACATGGCTCAGGCTCCGAAATTCGTCGGGCTCTCGAACTACACGACGCTCTTCCTCTCGGACAAGATATTCGTCAAGTCCATAAGGGTAACGATAGTTTTCGCGCTGTTCACGGGTCCCGTGAGCTACATACTCTGCTTCCTGCTGGCTTGGCTCATAAATGAGCTCCACCCGAGGCTCAAGACCCTCTTCACGCTCATATTCTACGCGCCGTCGCTCGCGAACGTCTACACGGCGTGGACACTTATTTTCAGCGGCGATATGAACGGCTACGCGAACTCCTTCCTCATCAACCTCGGACTCATCAACGCGCCCGTTCAGTGGCTAACCGACGGAAGGTATATCCTCGGCGTAACGATAGTGGTACAGCTGTGGATATCGCTCGGCGCGGGCTTCCTCGCGCTGCGTGCGGGCTTCCAGAACATCGACCGCTCGATGTACGAGGCGGGAGCTATCGAGGGCATACGCACCCGCTGGCAGGAGCTCATCTACATCGTTATCCCGTCTATGGGACCGCAGCTCATGTTCGCGGCGGTAATGCAGATAGTCAGCTCGTTCACCGCGGGCACCGTCGCGCAGAACCTCGTCGGCTTCCCGAGCACCGACTACAAGGCACACACTATAATGACCCACGCCTATGACTACGGCTGGGTGCGATACGAAATGGGCTATGCCTCGGCGATATGCATGGTGCTGTTCGTCGTCATGTACCTGCTGAACAAGCTCATCAGCAAGGTGCTGAGCAAATATATGGACTAAGGAGGTGGGAATATGGCACAGGTCAATACCGCAGCGCTGAAGGCTTCAAACAAGCAGGCGGGCAGAAAAATAGGCGGAACTATCGCTATATTCGTCTTCCTGACCGTTCTCGGGCTCTTCATGCTCTTTCCCATCTACCTCATACTGATAATGTCGATAAAGCCCGTTGAGGAGCTGTTCATCTTCCCGCCGAAGCTGTACGCGATGCGTCCCACGCTCGACAATTTCAGCGATATGTTCGAGGTGCTCAACAGCAACCGCGTGCCCTTCTCGCGCTATGTCTTCAACAGCGTAGCCGTGACGGTGTCGGTGACTGTGCTCCAGTGCATATTCGCGTCAATGGCGGCGTTCGTGCTCGCGAAGTGCAAGTTCCCCGGGAGCAAGCTCATCAACAGCATTATCGTCGTTGCACTGCTCTACCAGTCCAACGTCATATACATCATGCAGTACATCGTCATGGCTAAGCTCGGGCTCATCGACAACCCGCTCGCGCTGATACTGCCGTCGATAGCCTCGCCTATGGGACTCTTCCTCATGAGGCAGTCGATAAGTCAGGTGCCCGACGCGATGATAGAGGCGGCAAAGGTCGACGGTGCGGGACTTTTCCGCATCTGCTGGCAGATAGTCATGCCCAATCAGAAGCCCGCACTCATGACGATAATCATATTCGCATTCCAGGCGGCGTGGAGGATAGAGGCAGGCTCCGTGGTATTCCAGGAGCAGTATAAGACCCTCCCCACCGTCGTGAATCAGGCGGCTTCGGCAGGCCTCGCGAGAGCGGGCGTAGCCGCGGCGGCTGCCGTATTCATGCTCATACCGCCTATCGTGGTATTCATGCTCGCACAGCGTCAGGTCATCGAGACGATGGCGCACTCGGGCATCAAGGACTAAGGGGGCGGACGCATGAGAAAATTATCACGCAGATTTGTCACGCTCGCGCTGTCGGGAGCTCTGCTCGGCGGCTGTATCACCGCCCTCACCGCAAGTGCGCGCGAGCCCTACGATGTCTACAACTACGACCGCTGGGCTGAGGCTATACCCTCGCAGGCGGGATATATCGCGGAACGCTCCGTCTCGGGCTATGACCTCGGAGTGGGCGCGTTCGAGTCGCCCTCCGACATCTTCTACGACCACAACGACATCTTCTACGTCGTCGATTCGGGCAATAACCGCATCGTCGCCGTTGACCCCGACTTCGGCGAGGCGGTGAAGGTTTACGACAGCTTCACTATGCCCGACGGCTCGGCGACGAAGCTCAAAAATCCGCAGGGCATTTTCATCTCCGCCGAGAACGATCTCATGTACATCGCCGACAACGAGAACGCGCGCGTGCTCGTCTGCGACAGGGACGGAAACGTTCAGCGCGAGATAACCAAGCCCACCTCCGAGATATACGACCAGAAGCGTACCTTCCTGCCTCAGCGCGTCATCGCTGACAAGGCGGGCAATGTGTACGTCGTGCTCGGCAACATCACCACGGGCGCCGCGATGTTCGACCCCGAGGGCGAGTTCCTCGGCTTCTACGGCGCGAACCGCGTCCAGCCGACTGCCGAGATAGTCAGCAACTACTTCACGAGCCTGTTCACCTCCGAGGAGAAGCGTGCCCGCCGTGCGAGAAATGTCCCCACGGGCATAACGAGCTTCGACATCGACGGCGACTTCATCTTCACGTGTACGGCGTCCTCGACGCAGACCACCGATACCGTCAAGAAACTCAACGCCGCAGGCAATAACATCTTCGCGAGCATGGACCTCAAATTCGGCGACTATGCGCCTATGTACGACACCTCGCAGAACAAGCTCCTCGCGCCCGCGATATGCGACATCGACATCGCCGAGGACGGCAATATCAACTGCCTCGACTTCACCACGGGACGCGTCTTCCAGTACGACAAGGACTGCAACCTGCTGTTCATCACGGGTACGCTCGCAAAGCAGGTCGGAGGCTTCGACCACGCCGCGGCTCTCGAATCAAAGGGCGAGAAGCTCTACGTCGTCGACAACCGCAAGGACACCGTCACCATATTCACCGAGACCGACTTCGGCAGGATAGTCCACAAGGCTTCCGCGCTCTTCAATGAGGGCTACTACGAGGAGGCTCTCGAGCCGTGGCTGGAGGTGCTCAAGCGCGACGGCAACTACTGGTACGCGAATGTCGGCGTCTCGCTCGCTCTCCTGCGCAAGGGTGACTACGAGGGCGCGATGAAATACGCCAAGGTCGCGGGCGTCGGAAGCGTCTACAACAAGGCTTTCGAGGGCTACCGCATGGAGTTCCTCAAGAAGCATTTCGGAGCGATATTCGCCGTAGTAGCGGCAGCAGTCATAGCTCTGCTCGCGCTCGGCACGGTGCTGAAACGGCGCAGTCGTGCGCTCGCGGCGGCTGATACTGCTCCCGCGGACGCCGATATAGCAAGGCTCGACTTCGACAAGGGCGAGGCGGCGGAGGCGCTGCAGGCTCTTGAAGCCGAGACAAAGGCTGACGAGGAAGCCGAGCGGCTCAAAGCCGAGATAGCCGAGGCGGCGGCAGAGGCTCCCGCCGAGGACGAAGAAGAAAAGAGAGAGGAGGAATAGCACCATGATGGACCTGCGTCCCGCTGAATGGGTAAAGCACGCGGTAACTCACCCCGTCGAGGGCTTCGAGGATATGCGCTGGAAGAAGTCGGGCTCGCTGAAAATAGCGTTCCTGATAGTGTTTCTGCTGTTCCTCTCGCAGATAGCCTACGGCAGGCTCTACGGCTTGCAGTTCTACGTAGCGTACGACAAGACCTTCAACATCGTGCCCTACATCATGAAGACGATAGTGGTCTTCGCGGCGTGGGTGGTCGGCAACTGGTCGATATGCACCCTCCTCGACGGCGAGGGCACTATGCGCAATATCTGCATATACAGCGCCTACGCGCTCGTGCCGTATATCGCTCAGAAATTCATAAACGTGTTCCTGTCGCACTTTCTCATCCGCGACGAGTACGTTTTCATGCAGGCGATAGAGATAATCGGCGTGGGCTGGACGGCGATACTGCTGTTCTCGGCGATAAAGTCGGTGCACCAGTACAGCTTCGGCAAGACGGTGTTCGCGATAATACTCACCATCGCCGCCATGCTCATAATGCTGTTCCTGCTGGTGCTGTTCATGTCGCTGATACAGCAGGTGTACATCTTCGCCTCGACCATCTACACAGAGCTCTCGTACAGGATAAGAGTCTGACGGAACGGCGGTGATACTATGAAGAACAAGATAAAACGCACACTCATGTGCCTGCTTGCCGTTTCTATGATGACCGTTTCCGCGAACATCTACGCCGACAGCGATGACGAAGCCGATACCGCTCCCGAGGTCGCCGAGGACGGCGAGGAGTCCGAGGACGCTGCCGAGGAAAAGGCGGCAAAGCTCAAGGAGTCCGAGGAGAAGGTGAGAGCCGAATTCGACGACATCACGGCGTACCTACGCAAGGTAGGCTCCGCGGACGGGATAGACATCTACGCCAAGGACAAGGACTTCGAGGACACGATATGGGCGAAAAACGGCGGCGAGCCCGAGAAAAGCTCCGACTACACCGAGGCGCAGGAGGAGCTCGCCGACAAGATAAGCGACCTCAAAAAGCTCGGCGACATCGTGGCTGTTGACCCCGAGAAAAAAGAGGCTCTCGCGAGCTTCGACGACAGCAGCAAGTGTGACGAGGGCAGAGTCTACGTCAGCGACGGCAAGCGCTATCTGCTGTACGTGGACAGCGACCTCACCCGCGTTATACGCATACGCCGCGTGATTTCCACGATAGACGACCCATCGCTGTTCAGCTCCATCGACGGGAAAACGCTCGAGCGCATGGACGGCGACTACAAAAATGTGCTCGCGACCTTCACCGAGAGCGGCACTGAGGACGGCAAAAAGGTCTACTACTCCGCTGACAGGACGGCTTTCGCGTGGCTGAGCGCCGACGGCAGGCAGGTCATCGGCACGTACAGGCAGTGCGCCGAGAACGACAGCTACATAATGCTCGTGGACGACCGACTCGGCAACCTCGGGCTCAAAAACAAGGCGACGGGCTACATATGGTGGTCGTCACCGCTCGGAGCCGCGCGCGATAAGGTCGCGACTCCCCTGCTCGTGAATGAGCTGCGCTCGTCGAATA
>JAUMVH010000147.1 GCA_030530245.1 Ruminococcus sp. | reverse complement strand
TGCAAGAAAAATCATAAAAACTACTATTTTTCTTGCACTTTGACAACTCAAAAATGCCTTTTAAAAGCTGTACAAAGGCATTTTTGAGTTGTTGAGCAGACATTAATTAGTGCATAATATCAGTGCAGGAGGCATGGATATGACTATTTTTGAAGCTATCAAGGAACGACACAGTGTCAGACAGTACACAGAGACACCTATTTCGGCAGAGACAGAAGAAAAGCTGCGTTCGGTCATAAACGAATGCAACGGGGAGAGCGGGCTGAATATCCAGCTTATCCTCAATGACCCCGAATGCTTCAACACATTCCTTGCACATTACGGGAAGTTCAAAAACGCCAACAACTACCTCGCGCTCGTTGGCAGCACCTCGCTTGCCGACCTCGATGAGCGTGCGGGCTACTACGGACAGAGGATAGTCCTCGAGGCGCAGAAGCTCGGGCTCAACACCTGCTGGGTGGCGGGAACTTACGGCAGGGGAAAGTGCAAGGCTGACATCTCGAAGGGCGAGAAAATAGTCTGCGTTATCGCGATAGGCTACGGCGTGAACAGCGGAACTCCGCACAGGTCAAAGCCGATGGACAAGCTGTGTGATGTGGCTAAGGACGATATGCCCTCGTGGTTCAAGAACGGCGTGGTGGCAGCGCTCATGGCTCCGACCGCGCTCAACCAGCAGAAGTTCCACATCACTCTCGACGGCGAGAACGGCGTCATAACGTCAAAGCGCGGACCGATGACGAGGATAGACCTCGGCATAGTGCGATACAACTTTGAAGCCGCGTCGGGACATAAATGCGTCACAGGTGCGCGGGAGAAGTAAGATGAGCAGAAAGAGATCACGCAGCATAACGGTAAAAAAGCCCTTGCCGAAGATACTGAAAAACAAGTGGTACCTCTATATCACCGAATTTTTCGCGGGAATGTCGGTAATGGCGGTCGAGCTCGGTGCGAGCAGGCTCCTTGCGCCGTATTTCAGCTCGTCGCAGATAGTGTGGACCATCATCATCGGCACCATCATGATAGCAATGGCGCTCGGCAACATCTACGGCGGCAGGACTGCCGACAGGGACCCCGACCCCGACAAGCTCTACGGGCGCATACTCATAGCCGCGGTGTGGATAGCGGCAGTACCGTTCATCGGCAAGCTCGCTATCGCGGGCATTGCGGGACTCCTCGTCGTCACCGTCAACACCAACTTCCTCATATGGGCGGCGTTCCTGACGTGCATGGTTGTGTTCGTGTATCCGCTGTTCCTGCTCGGAACGGTCACGCCCTCGCTTGTCAAGTACACCGTTGACTCCCTCGACGACAGCGGCAGCACGGTCGGGACTCTCGGCGCCTTCAACACCATAGGCTCTATCATCGGCACCTTCGTCCCCACGTTCATCTCGATACCCGCCGTCGGAACGGCTGTTACCTTCCTCATCTTCGCGGGGATAATGCTCGTCATCGGGCTCATATACTTCATCAGCAGCAGGCGCGGAGCCGTGAGGTCAGTCACCGCGTCGGTGCTCTTTATCGTATGCTGCTTTGCCTCGCCCGCGATGGGCTTTGCGTTTTGGGAGAAGGGGCTGACCTATGAGGGCGAGTCCGTCTACAACTACCTTCAGGTCACCGAGGACGACAGGAAGATATCGCTCTCCACGAACGTGCTGTTCGGCGTGCAGTCGGTCTATATCAAGTCGGGCGAGCTCTCGGGAATGTACTACGACTACGCCATGGCAGCTCCGCTCATGACCGAGGAGCCCGATTCTGCGGACATACTCGTCCTCGGCATGGGCACGGGCACCTACGCCAAGCAGTGCACGACCTATTTCAGCGGCGCGACGGTCGAGGGCGTGGAGATAGACGACAAGATAACCGACCTCGCGCGGGAGTATTTCGAGCTCCCCGAGGATATAAAGGTCACGACCTACGACGGCAGAGCCTTTCTCGCGGGCTGCGACGGGCAGTACGACGTCATCATGGTCGACGCCTATCAGGACATAACGATACCGTTTCAGATGTCGTCGGTGGAGTTCTTCACACTCGTCAAGGAGCACCTTGCTCCCGACGGAGTTATGGTCGTGAATATGAATATGCGCTCCGACAGCGCCGACGGTATCAACAACCGCCTCGCGGACACCATATCCTCGGTGTTTGGCTGCGTTTACACAGCCGATGTCGCGGGACATACCAACCGCGAGCTCTTCGCCTCCGATAACGAGGATATGCTCACGCTCCTGAGCGAGAACACCGAAAGGCTCGACAGTCGTGAGCTGCAGCTGCTCATGGAGAGGGTGCAGTCAGGCATGGAGCCCTACGTTTCGGGCGGAAAGATACTGACCGACGACAAGGCGCCCGTGGAGCTGCTCGGTATGCGCGTCATCGACGACATCATACAGGACGAGCTCGTCTACTACAAGCAGGCAATCGCGGAAAAGGGGATAAAGGGACTCATCGAATAACGGGAAAGACTGACAGGGGGGAAGCCTTCATGTCAGTCTTTTTTGTTTGGCGGATTGGCTTTTCAGCTTCCGCGGGCGATTGACGGGAGGCGGTGAAAGCACCTGCTTTTGGCGGTTCGGCAGCACGTCACATCAAAACCTTGCATTTTTAGTCATAGTGTGATATACTGAAAATGAAAAGAGGTGAGACCGTATGCCAATGAACAAGCGTATAGGGATAATCATAGGCAGGATATACAAAGCCGCCAACAAGCGGCTGCTGAGCGGTATAGTCGAGCAGGCGCGGACTGCGGGCATCAGCGCGTACGTGTTCACGCTGAACGAGGAGT
Organism: Ruminococcus sp.; assembly: GCA_030530245.1. Classification (GTDB taxonomy): domain Bacteria; phylum Bacillota; class Clostridia; order Oscillospirales; family Ruminococcaceae; genus Ruminococcus. The sequence goes on along the minus strand of JAUMVH010000147.1, from coordinate 3,768 downwards.
GCCCGAACGATAAGATAACCTCGGGCGAGGAGAATATCTTCTCCGCCATCAATTTCTCGCTGCTCGACGGCATAGTTCTCGCGCCGTACACCTTCGACTCCGACGGCTACAGCTCGTACATCGAGCACTACCTCGCCGAGAACTGCACTATCCCCGTCGTGAGGATAGGCATAGAGCAGGACAGGTACATCTCCGTATGGTACAACGACAGGGGCGAGATGTCGGAGCTGACGCTGCACCTAATATACGGGCACGGCTGCAAAAAGATACTCTGCCTCACGGGACCCGAGCAATACGAGGTCTCGCGCAGCAGAGCCGCAGGCTACAGGGACGCGATGGAGCGCGCCGACCTCGTCTACACCGAGGACGACATAATCTACGGCGATTTCTGGGTATATGCGGCGCAGGCGCTCGCGGCGGAGATAGCCGACGGCAGGCGCGAAAAGCCTGACGCTGTGGTGTGCGCAAACGACGCAATGGCTATCGCGCTGTGCGATGCGCTCATCGACAAGGGCTTTTCTGTCCCCGAGGACATACGCGTCACGGGCTATGACGGTCACCTCGACGCGAGGGTGCATTTCCCCGCGATAACCACCTATCAGACCTCACACGAGCACCTCGGCAGGAGCGCGATGTGCCGCCTCTACAGGGAGATATCGGGCGATGATATGGAGCTGTGCGGCAGCGACAAGGGCGTGCTGCTGTGCCGCGAGAGCTGCGGCTGCAATTCGCTCAGCGAGCGCTTCGACACGCACGAATTTGACTACAAGCACATGGAGTACAGCCTGATGGACTGCACTCTGTCGGCTGCCCTGCACGACGTGAACTCGCTCAACGGCTTCGTGCACAATATGTACGCGATGAGGCACCTATTCATGGACCGCAGCCGCTTCGGCACGGTCGGATTCTACCTCTGCCTGTGCGACGACTGGGACATCGTCCGTATCCACAAGGGCAAGCGCACATACCGCACAAGCGGCTACTCCGACAAGATGATATTCATAAGCTCCGACGAGGAGAGGACGACGTTTGAGCTGTCGGAAATGCTGCCGTCCACTCTCAGAAGGGACGAGCCGACGGTGACATTTTTTATTCCCGTCCACTTTCAGGAGCGCTGCTTCGGGTACGTCTGCCTCGAGGCGACCGACGTTTTCGACGACTTCAACATGAACTATCTGAGGTTCTGCCGCGAGATAAACAACGGCCTCGAATTCCTCTGCGCGCAGAATGAGCTGAAACGCCTCGTCTACCGCAGGAATATGTCGCAGAGCCGCGATGAGCTGACGGGACTTTTCCTCCTCGAGAGCTGCCCGCAGATGTGGGACGAGGTCTCCGAGATAGCGGAGCTCTACAGGCAGGACATCTACATCATCGTCATATCGGCGGGCGGACTCAAGCACATCGAAAATGCCGCAGGCTCCGCCGAGAGCGACAGGCACCTGCTGATGTTCGCGGAGACGCTGTCGAAGTGCTGCAGCAACACCGAAAAGATATACAAGACAGGCGAGAAGGGCTTCGTGATAATCGGTACCGAGAGCTCTCCCGTGAGCCGTCCGCAGGAGTACCTGAAGGCTGTCGAGGAGCGTTTCAGGCAGCAGAACATCATCGCGGGCGGACAGTACCTCGTATACGCAAAGAGCGAGATAAGGGTCATACCCTCAGCCAAGCCCATCAGCTCCGAGGACGCGGAGGCAGGGATAAAGGCAATGCTCGCGAGGGTGTCGGAGAACTCGCGCAGCCGCCTCTCGGAGAAGGTGCACTACGGCGAGCTCATAGAGCTGCGGAAGGAGATATTCCGCCACCCCGAGACAGACTGGAACGGCGACGAGTGTTCGCGGCGTATAAGCGTCAGCAAGTCGTACTTCCACAAGATATACAATCAGCTTTTCGGTATCAGCTTCATGCAGGACGTCCAGCACAGCCGCCTGAGCTGCGCGAAGAAGCTGCTCGTCACGACGAACGACACTCTCCCCGATATAGCTGCGAAGTGCGGCTATGACTACTACAATTTCATGCGCGCCTTCAAGAAGGAGACGGGCATGACGCCCACCCAGTTCAGGAAAAAGCAGTAGCGTACAGAAAAAGCCTGTATCCCGCGATATCCGTGGATACAGGCTTTTCGTATCATAGGTCGGTCTGCTTGTCAGCCGTTTATGAGAAGACGTCTCATAAGGCAGAGGTCGAAGGTGTCGCACCTGCCGTCTTTGCACAGGTCGCCCGCCTGCCAGTCCGCAAGCTCACCGCCGCCGAGTATGAAGCCCTGCATAGCTGCGAGGTCTGCGACTCCGAAGCTGCCGTCGGCGTTGACATCGCCCGCGATTTTCTCTGTGCCGCCGATCTCGGACGCCGTGAGCGCGCATTTGTATATCTTGATGTTGTCGATACTGCCATTGAAGCACGTATCCTCGGGGTAGAACGACTTGCCGATGAAGCAGCTCGTTCCCGCTCCCATATCAGCGAGCTGACCGTGGGTCTCGGTGGTGTGCAGGACCTCTCTGCCGTCGAGGTAGAGCTTGGTGTCCGCACCGCTGACGACGAGGGTGTAGTTGTGCCATTTCGTGCCGTCGAGGTCGTATACGAGCTCGGTCTCGTCGCGCCATGAATCAGTCGTGGCAGCAAAGCGGAACAAGTCCTCCGCGACGCGGAAGAAGACGTATTTTTCCTTGTCCCTGCCCGCGGCGAAGGTGAAGAAATCGCCCGTCGATTCGGACTTTACGTCCATGCTGACGGTGTAGTCGCGCACCCCGTCGAGCATACCCGCGGGGAAGGCTCCGTATGTGCCGTCCGAGCCGTCGAGACAAAGCACGTTGCCCTTTTCACCGTCCTGCTTGACGGAGGCTCCGCCCTCGAGCCAAAGAAGGCCCGTGCCGTTCTCGAAATCTATATCGGTATAGGGCTTAGGCTTCTCGGCGGTGCTCACGGGAGTGCCGTACACCTTCATCTCGTACACCGTAGGCGTGTACCAGTTATTGGTGGGATTGTTCTGCAAGGTCGCGCTCTGCACGTTCAGCCGCACGTAACGCGCTCTGCCCGAGAGCATATCGCTGTTGAAGCCGTAGGTCTTGCTGACCTCCTCGCTGTTCTTGTCGGTGTGGTCGAGGAGCTTCGTCCAGTTCTCGCCGTCAAGGCTGCCCTCGACGGTATAGGAGTAGTACCCCTCCGAGCCCTTGCAGATGTACCACGAGGTCTGTATATTCGCGAGCTCGCAGACGCGTTCGAGGTCTACCTGTAGATAGAACGGCCATTTCTTGTAGTCGCCGATAGCCGCGAACGAGCTCTGATACGAGCCGTCAGCAGCCTTCGCGGGAGCACTGCTGCCCTTTGCTGCGAGCGACGAGGAAGCGGGTCTGTCCTGCGAGAGGAGCTCGCCCTGCTGAACGGGATAGAGGTCGCCAGTGGAGGTGTTGTACTTGAAGCTGGGGCAATAGTCGTAGAACGCGAAGCCGTTGTCGAAGTACAGCGGGCAGAGCGTGGTACCGCTCGTTGTGGAGGCTCTCAGCCAGCGGTAGGCGTGCATGAGGTAGTTCCTGTCCTGCATATTGACTATCCAGCCCGACTGCGACGAGAATGTCGAGGTATTGCCGATACTGCGCAGTTCACTCCACTCGCCGCAGAGGTCATCGGTGACGCTGTAAGCGCCGCTGCTCGGATACCAGCCTGCCGCCTGCGACGTGAACAGGAAGTAGTAGCCGTCCTTCTTGATGAGGTTCGGGAACTCGCGGTACTGATCCTCAAACAGCGTGGTCACGACCTCAGTTACGTCGCTGT
>JAUMVH010000146.1 GCA_030530245.1 Ruminococcus sp. | reverse complement strand
AAGGAAAACACTCGCCGCAAATTTGCCCTTACGCTCTCCCGACTGCGAAAGCAGCCAGCCGAACGAGCCGTTTTTGTCTTTCCCCATTATGATACCTCCTGTCCGCAGCGGTAATTCTGCGGGGTGACTCCCATAATATCCCTGAACGCCGCAGAGAACTTCGAGGCGTTGTCGTAGCCTACCTTCTGCGCTATCTCAGCTATCGTCACGCCCTTCTCGGATATGAGCATGGAAGCCGCCGCTTTCATTTTATAGCTTTTTATGTACTGATATATCGGGACGCCGTACACGCCCTTGAATATTTTCCGCAGAGTCGCAGGCGGCAGACCGTACCGCTCGGACAGCGCCTCAACGGTGAATGTGCGCTCAAGCGAGCCTGTTATCAGCGCATGGATGTCCTTTATCTTGTCCGTCTGCTTTGCGGGGAAATACTGCCGCTGCTCCGTCAGCTGCGACGTATCCAGCGAATCCAGCAGCAGCAAAAGCTCCGCTATCTTCACCGCAAAATACGGGAGCCGTATACTGTTCGGAACGTGATACAGCTGCGAAAACACCTGTGTCAGCGTCTCATTTGAGCGCAGCAGGATCTCTTTGTCCCGAGGGCAGAATTTCTCTGACAGAGCCGAAATGTCGACCGACAGTGACGGAAACGCCGCCGCAAGCGAATGCTCGGCGCTTTCTTTCACGAGCCCTATCGTGATACCGTGATAATGGGACAGGGGCATATGTATCTTCCCCTCGTGGTGCACCCGCCTGTCTATGCGGATATCACCCGCTTCCATGTAGTAGCGTCCGCCGATACCGTTCTCATGCTCAATGCGTCCCTCGCGGCAGTGGTCGATACAGAGCAGTGTCTCCGCATTCTGATACTCCGATCTGCAATCCTTCAAGTGGAAATCGTTATACATCAGATACACGCCGTTCAGCACCCGATACATCGTCATAAACCCCTCGCCCGTTTCATCGTCGAGCCGCAGCACCCTGCATTCTCCCTCGGCAGCTATCTCACGGACATTAGAGCCGAATCCCGCCTGATCGAGCATTTCAAAAATATCCCGATTCACGCGATACCCGCTTTCTCAAAATGCTTTTTCATAAGAGCCTTGCCGAGGAGCCCGCCGATGATACCGCAGACAAAAGCGGCGACGAATACCACGGGGCACATCCAAGTCGGCATAAGCCTTGTTACCGTGTCGATGTAGTCCTGCCCGTAATTCTGACGGGTCGACCAGTATTTATCCGCCGCAAAGAACAGCGGCAGAAAGTTCGCGGCTACCCACAGACTGAACACGCCGTTAGTTATCACAGCCTTAGCCGCGCTCTGATAATTCCCGCTTTTGTAGACGAGCTCCGCGAGCAGTCCGCTTACAACAGATACCGCAAGCGGCGGCCAGCTCATGCCTGTCAGGAGCATAAGAATGCCAATGATTATGCTCATTATCCATATCATACCGAACTTCTTGACGCGGGTAAGGAACAGCATGAACGGGATACCCCCGAGAATAGGTACTATCACCGCAAGCAGCGGAAGGAATATCGGTATCATACCGAGCATTGCAACGATGAAAACGATCACAAAATAGATCGCCGAGAAAATGCCGATGTTGATAAGATCTTTGCCTTTCATAATTACCTCCATTCAGTTAGATTGCACTAACCTGTATACAATAAATATGTTCCTTTGCGGAACAGGACTAATTATACCATATTCCTCTGCGGGTTTCCACTCCATTCTGTCCCGAATGCTCCAAAACGGATAAAAATTCCGAAGCGGGCAGCGCAGAGACTCTCCCCGAGCGCTGCTGCATATATTTTTGATTATTTTCAATAAAAGCCGATTGATTGTTGACAAAATACTGAAAATTTTGTATAATAGACTTACCACATCAGATCACGAATGGGGGCGTATCTATGGACCACAAGGATGAAATATTCAGCAAGATAGCTGAAGCGCTTCTTATTGATTATACCAGCGTATACTACGTCAACGCCGTAACGAACGAGTACCAGTGGTATTCGGGCGACGCGGAATTCCACTCGCTGCAGATCCAGCAGAGCGGCAAGAACTTCTTCGAGAACCTCGTCCGCGACGCAGACCAGGTCGTGTATGAGGAGGATAAGCACATCTTCATGGAGGACATGAAGAAGGACAACCTCATCAGTGCCATGAAAAAAGGCACCATGCAGAGCGTGACCTACCGCCTTATGATAGACGGCAAGCCCGTCTACCACAGGCTCAGGCTCATACGCGGGCTCGACGACGACAGTGACTACTTCATTCTCGGCGTCATCAACGTCGACAAGGAGATGCGTATGCAGCAGGAGGCGGAAAAGCTCGAGCAGGAGCGCGTCGTGTACGACCAGATATCCGAGAGCCTCGCCCTGCACTACGACCTCATATACTACGTCGACAGCAGGGACTCCACCTACAACGAATTCACCTTCAACAGCATATACGGCAGCCTGCGTCTCAAGGAGGACGGTCTCGACTTCTTCGGCGACGTCATCAGGAACGGCAACCAGCTCCTCCACCCCGAGGACAAGGAGCGCGTAGTCGCGACGCTCAGCAGGGACTCCCTCATCACGGCGCTCGACACGCGCAAGCAGGTCGTCACGGACTACCGCCTGCTCATCAAGGGCATCGTCCACTATACGCGAATGACAGCGATGTGGGCGAGCGATAAGGTGCACCTCATCATCGGCGTCGAGAATACCGACGAGGAGGTCAAGCGGGAGCACGCTCAGGGACTCGCGCTCAGCCACGCCAATGAGCTCGCCCGCCGCGACGAGCTGACAGGCGTCAAGAACAGGAACGCCTACCACGAGCTCGCGGAATCGGTGCAGAAGAATATGGACAACGGCGCGAGCTATATGCCGTTCGCGCTAGTCCTGTGCGATATAAACGGGCTCAAGCTCACAAACGATACTCTCGGCCACAGCGCGGGCGATGAGCTCATACGCTCGGCGTGCAGGCTCATATGCAACGTCTTCACGCACAGCCCTATATTCCGTATCGGCGGCGACGAGTTCGTAGCCTACCTCGGAAGCGACGACTACCACAACAAGGACGCACTGTTCGAGCGTCTGCGCGATCAGGTCCACGAAAACCTCAACAGGAAGGAAGGTCCCGTAGTGGCGTCGGGCATCGCGGTCTACGAGCCGCAGAGCGATACCAAGTTCGCGGACGTGTTCAGCCGCGCCGACGGCATGATGTACGAGGACAAGAACCGCCTGAAATCGGGCTATTACCTCCGTGGCAAGGACAAGGAGATGATACCCGAGGAGGATAAGCGCAAGCTCGAGGCGCTGTTCAATGCGCTCGAGATAGTCTCTGAGGGCGCGTATGTCTACCTCTGCGATATGCGATACAACTACTCGCGGTGGTCAAAGGCGGCTGTCGACAGCTTCGGCCTGCCGTCGGAGTATATGTACGAGGCGGGCGATATATGGGAGGAGCATATCCACCCCGACGACCGCAACGCCTACCACACGGGTATCACCGATATCTTCGCGGGCAATGCCTCGGGACACGATATGCAGTACCGTGCAATGAAGCGCAGCGGCGAGTATGACGTCTGCACCTGCCGCGGCATAGTCCTCCGCGACGACAACGGCAAGCCCGAATACTTCGGCGGAGTCATACGCAACCACGCCGTACAGGGACATATCGACACGCTGACGGGTCTGAGGAACCAGTACGGCTTCTTCGAGGACCTCCAGTCGAATATGATAAAGCACACCAAGGTCAACGTTGCTATGATAGTCATCAACAAGTTCTCGGAGATAAACGAGGTCTACGGCTACCAGTTCGGCAACAGCGTGTTGCAGAAATTCGGCAGGTACCTCTTCGAGCACGTCGGCAACAACGGCAACGCCTACAGGCTCGACGGCACGAAATTCGCCGTCCTCTCCAAGACCCACAGCGCCGAGGATATGCACGACAGGTACGACGACCTCCGCAGCCACTTCCGCAAGGGCTTCACCATAGACGACAGGCAGATAATTCTCGACCTCAGCGCGGGAATGATGTGCGTCGACAACTACGAGATAGACCACCAGACCGTCTACGCCTGCCTCAACTTCGCATACAGCGAGTCAAAGCTGAGAAGGCAGGGCGACCTCGTCGAGTTCTACAACGACCTCAACGAGAACAACCGCCACCGTCTCGAAAAGCTCTACGAGATACGCGTGTCCATCATGCAGAACTACCGCGGCTTCTACCTGCTGTACCAGCCCGTTGTCGACGCCGAGACGGAACAGCTCATCGGCGCGGAGGCTCTGCTCAGGTGGAGGAGCGACGAGTTCGGCATGGTGCCGCCCGACCAGTTCATACCTATCCTCGAGAAGGACCCGCTCTTCTGCGAGCTCGGTCAGTGGATACTGCGAACGGCTATAAACGGCGCAAAGCTCATCATGGAGGAGCACCCCGACTTCGTCATCAACGTCAACCTCTCCTACACTCAGCTCGAAAAGCTCGACTTCGTGGAGATGGTACTGCGCACGCTCAGGGAGGAGGGCTTCCCGCCCGACCACCTCTGCATGGAGATAACCGAGCGCTGCCGACTTCTCGATATGTACCTGCTCAAGAACGTGATAGTCAACCTGCGCGGTCAGGGCATACAGATAGCGCTCGACGACTTCGGCACGGGCTTCTCGTCGGTGGGGCTCGTCAAGAACCTGCCGTTCGACACCATCAAGATAGACCGCAGCTTCGTGAACAAGATAGAGGAGGACGAGAAGGAGCGCGAGCTCGTCAAGTCCTTCGCGGGCATTGCCACGACCTTCGGGGCGAAGGTCTGCGTCGAGGGCATCGAGACCGAGGAGATGCGCGATATCCTTCAGCAGTACAATATCCAGAGCTTTCAGGGCTACTACTACGGCAAGCCTCTCGAGCTCCGCGATTTCCTCGTATGGAAGCCGCATAAGCCCCAAAAATAAACGAAAAAACAGCACAAAAAATACGGCTGCCGAGATATCTCAGCAGCCGTATTTTTTATTGAACTGAAAGGAAGTATTACTGTGATTTAGTTCTGGAACGCTATGCGGCAGAAGTTGTAGAGGTGGGCGTTGATGGAGTTATCGCCGTGATATCCGCCGTTTACATAGTGCCATACGTGAGGAACACCGTTCTTCTCGAAGTTCTCGTGATAGGTCTTGGGGTTGTCGTAAACGACCGTGTCGTTGCTTCCGCCTGTTATCATCAGGAAGTAGGGCTCCTTGCCGCTCTCCCAATTGAATGAGCCCGTAACTCCGGGAGCGGGGCAGATAGCGCCGATGTAGCCTATCTTGTCAGCCAGCTTCATGCCGATGAGGAGAGACTCGCGTCCGCCCATCGAGAAGCCCGTGATAGCGGTATTGTCCTTGCCTGTCTTGATACTGTAGTTCTTCTCTATCTCAGGCATGAGGTCGTTTGTGAGCTGGTTGATGAAGTTGTCGTAAGCATCGTTATTCTGATTGTCCATACCTGAAACTGCGTCCTGAGTAGCACTTGAGTAAACATCGGGGAATACGCATATCATTTCCTTAGCGGCACCCTCGGCGATAGCGTTGCCGATTATCTGCTTGGTGGGCATACCGCTCTCAACGTTGCCCTTGATGAGCATTCTGTCGGGGTTCTCGTAGTAGCCATGGAGAATGTACATAACGGGGTACTTCTTGCTCGGGTCGTAGTTGGGAGGCAGAAGCACATTGTACTTCTTGTTTCTCTTGCAGGTGTTGGAATAGTAGGTCTTCTGCTGTATCTCGCCGTATGTCACGCCGCCCTTCTGCTGGTGCGAATCGCTGGGCTCTGTCTCGACTATCGAAGAAGCTACCTTCGCTGTGAAGTCCTTCATTGAAAGGTGGCTGCCTGCCGCCTCGGTAGTCGTTGTCGGCGGAGGCGGTGTAGTTGTGGTAGTTGTAGCTGTGGGATCCTGCTCGAAGCTCGATCTCTTGCCGAGAACGAACTCGTTTATCTGTACGAGGTCAGCGACTGTCATCTGACCGTCGCCGTTGACGTCGCCTGCCTTGAGCTCTGTGCCTGTGAGACCGCTTACAGCGCCCTTTCTTGCGAGCACGAGGTCGAAGGTGTCAACTCTCTCGTCGCCGTTGATGTCGCCGAGGATGACCTTTACGGGCTGAACGGGCTTAGGTCCGCTTATCTGCGTACCCGCCTTGGCAACTATAGCCTCGTCGATGCTGAAGTTGGCAGTGCCCTCCTCGGTCTCGACGTAGAGGATATATCCCGAGCCCTCGGGGAGCTTGTAGTTGGTGTTAGCAAGCTGTACGTAATCGCCCGAGGATTCGCCGTTGGCGATATGGTCGTACTTAGTCTCGCCGCTCGCGTCCGTGTACTGGAGCGAGAGCATCATATTGCCCGAGCCCGAAGCCGCAACGCTGAAGCTGTACTCCTCGCCTGCCTTGAAGGTGAGCGAATCGAGGGACTTCTGAGCTCCGCGCCAAGCGCTCTCTCTGTCGGAAACCGTCAGAGCCTTGCTGCCCGCATAAGCCGTGCCGCCTGTGGAAACGGTAGCACCGCCTCTGCTCTCCCACTCGTCGCTGCCGTCCTCGAACGTGTCGTGGTAG
>JAUMVH010000145.1 GCA_030530245.1 Ruminococcus sp. | reverse complement strand
TCTACGACATCGAGAACGTCATCAAGATCCGCACGGGCGAGGAAGGCTACAACGCTCTCCACGACTCCGAGGAATGGGAAAAATCATAAGCTGACTAAGGCTTCCGCAGATAACATCTCTTAAATCCAGATGAATTCTCCACCTGTCTGCGGAACGCCTTTCTCATAAATGTTTTCAAAGGAAGAATGAGCAGATGTCAAAATTCATTTTCGTTACGGGCGGAGTCGTTTCGGGACTCGGCAAGGGTATCACCGCTGCTTCGCTCGGCAGACTCCTCAAGCAGCGCGGCTATAAGGTCACGATACAGAAGTTTGACCCGTACATCAACGTTGACCCGGGGACAATGTCGCCGTTTCAGCACGGCGAGGTCTTCGTCACCGACGACGGCGCGGAGACTGACCTCGACCTCGGACACTACGAGCGCTTCGTTGACGAGAACCTCTCGGTGCACTCGAATGTGACGACGGGTAAAATTTACTGGAACGTCATCACCAAGGAGCGCCACGGCGACTACCTCGGCGGCACGGTGCAGGTCATACCGCACATCACTAACGAGATAAAGGACAGGGTCTACAGTGCCGCTAAGGAGGCGAACGCTGACGTTGTCATCACCGAGATAGGCGGCACGGTCGGAGATATCGAGTCTACGCCTTTCCTCGAGGCGATTCGTCAGGTCGGCACCGAGCAGGGACGCGAGAATGTGTGCTACATACACGTCACCCTCGTGCCGTATATCACGGGCTCGGAGGAGCTGAAATCCAAGCCGACTCAGCACTCGACAAAGGAGCTCCTCTCGATAGGCATACAGCCCGATATCATTGTATGCCGCACCGAAAAGCGCATACCCGACGATATGGCGGAGAAGATAGCGCTCTTCTGCAATATCCGCAAGGAGGACGTTATCCAGAACCTCACGGCTCCGTCGCTGTATGAGGTGCCGCTGTGGCTCGAAAATGAAGGACTCGCTCACTCGGTCTGCCGCCACCTCGGGCTCGCGGACAATGCTCCCGACCTTACGGAGTGGACGGAGATGGTACGCCGTGCCGAGAATGCTCACAAGCAGGTGACGATAGGTCTCGTCGGCAAGTACGTCGAGCTCCACGACGCGTATCTATCGGTAGCAGAGGCGCTCCGCCACGGAGGTATCGTCAACGACGCGGCAGTCGATATAAAATGGATAGATTCCGAGGAGGTCACCGCCGAAAATGCCGCGGAGGTCTTCGCGGAGTGCAACGGTATCATCGTCCCCGGCGGCTTCGGTCATCGCGGAGTCGAGGGCATGATAGAGTCGATCCGCTACGCCCGCGAGAACAACGTCCCGTTCTTTGGTATCTGCCTCGGTATGCAGATGGCAGTCACCGAATTCGCGCGCAATGCGTGCGGGCTCGCAGACGCGAACTCCGCCGAGTTCGGAGAGACCCCCTACCCCGTCATCGACATCATGGAGGAGCAGAGGAACATCTCCGAAAAGGGCGGCACGATGCGTCTCGGACTTTACCCGTGCAAGCTCGCAGCTGATTCGAGGTGCCGCGCTATCTACGGCGAGGAGCTCATCTACGAGCGCCACCGCCACCGCTACGAATTCAACAACGCGTACCGCAAGGTGCTGACATCGAACGGACTGCAAATCGCGGGGCTCTCCCCCGACGAAAAGCTCGTGGAGATAGTTGAACTCCCCGACCACCCGTGGTTCGTGGGAGTACAGTTCCACCCCGAGTTCAAGTCGCGTCCGAACAAGCCGCAGAAGCTCTTCGCGGACTTTATAAGAGCTTCGCTCGAAAATGAATAAGATTCAGGGACGCCGTCCCGTACAATAGAATAAATGGAGGTTTTACTATGGAAAAGGTTACAGAGTATTTCGGTTCAATGGTATTCGATGAGAGAGTCATGAAGGCGACCCTCTCCGAGAAGGTATACAAGTCGCTGAAAAGGACTATCGACAGGGGCACTCCCCTCGATATCTCCGTCGCAAACGTCGTTGCCGCAGCTATGAAGGACTGGGCTATCGAAAAGGGCGCGACTCACTACACCCACTGGTTCCAGCCTATGACGGGTGTGACCGCCGAGAAGCACGACAGCTTCATCACTCCCGCTCCCGACGGCAGAGTAATCATGGAGTTCTCGGGCAAGGAGCTCGTAAAGGGTGAGCCCGACGCTTCTTCGTTCCCCTCGGGCGGACTCCGCGCCACATTCGAGGCTCGCGGCTACACGGCGTGGGACCCGACTTCCTACGCTTTCATCAAGGACGGCACGCTCTATATCCCGACGGCGTTCTGCTCCTACACCGGCGAGGCTCTCGACAAGAAAGTGCCGCTCCTGCGCTCTATGGAGGCGCTCAACAGGCAGGCTCTGCGCGTGCTCAAGCTGTTCGGTAACGAAAATGTCAGAAGCGTCCGCACGTCAGTCGGTCCCGAGCAGGAGTACTTCCTCGTTGACCGCGAGATGTACAAGAAGCGCAAGGACCTCATAATGACGGGACGCACGCTCTTCGGCGCAAAGCCGCCCAAGGGTCAGGAGATGGAGGACCACTACTTCGGCTCAATCAAATCGAGAGTTGCGGACTATATGGCTGACCTCGACAAGGAGCTGTGGAAGCTCGGAATCCTCGCAAAGACCAAGCACAATGAGGTCGCGCCCGCTCAGCACGAGCTCGCTCCCATATATAAGACTACCAACATCGCCGCCGACCACAACCAGCTTACGATGGAGGTAATGAAGAAGGTCGCAGAGCGCCACGGACTCGTTTGCCTGCTTCATGAGAAGCCCTTCGAGGGCGTGAACGGCTCGGGCAAGCACAACAACTGGTCTATCTCGACCGATACGGGCGTGAACCTCCTCTCTCCCGGTGAGACTCCCCACGAGAACGCGCAGTTCCTGCTCTTCCTCGCGGCTGTTATCAAGGCTGTCGACGACTATCAGGACCTCCTCCGCCTCTCCGTTGCTACGGCAGGCAACGACCACCGTCTCGGCGCGAACGAGGCTCCCCCCGCTATAATCTCCATATTCCTCGGCGACGAGCTCACCGCTATCCTCGAGGCTATCGAGAACGACGCTCCCTACGGCGGCACTGCAAAGGAGAAGATGAAGCTCGGCGTTGACGTGCTCCCGCAGTTCAGCAAGGACACCACCGACCGCAACCGTACATCGCCGTTCGCGTTCACGGGCAACAAGTTCGAGTTCCGTATGCTCGGCTCGTCGAACAGTATCTCCTGCGCAAACATCCACCTCAACGCCGCTGTTGCAGAGTCGCTCAGGCAGTTCGCGGACGAGCTTGAGAAAGCTTCCGACTTCAACTCCGCGCTCCACGAACTCATCAAGCGCACGATAAAGGACCACAAGCGCATAATCTTCAACGGCAACGGCTACGACGACGCATGGGTAAAGGAAGCTGAAAAGCGCGGTCTCTCGAACCTTCGCACAACAGCTGACTGTATGCCCAAGATCTGCGACAAGAAGAACGTCGAGATGCTCACCTCACACGGTATCTTCACCGAGGCTGAAATATTCTCGCGCCGCGACATTATGCTCGAGAACTATGTCAAGTCCGTAAACATTGAGGGACAGACAATGGTGGATATGGCTCGCAAGGAAATAATCCCCGCTGTTGCGAAGTTCGCCGCTGATACAGCTTCCGCAGTCGCTGTCAAGAAGAGCGTTTCCGATGTCGCCTGCAAGTACGAGACGAGGCTCGTTTCCGAGCTCTCTGAGCTCATCGACGAAATGGACTCCGCTACTACCGAGCTCGAGGGTATCGTTGCCGAGTTCAAGGGCATCGAGGATATCCTCGAAAGCTCCGCATTCGTCCGCGACAAGATGATACCTGCGATGGATAAGCTCCGCGCGGCTGCCGACAAGGCTGAGACGATGACAGCCGAGGACTACTACCCCTTCCCGACCTACGATAAGCTTCTTTTCGGAGTGTGATAAAATGAGATTCACAAAAATGCAGGGCTGCGGCAATGACTACATCTACGTCAACTGCTTTGAGGAGAGCGTGAGCTCTCCCGAGCAGGTCGCCAAAGCCGTCAGCGACAGGCATTTCGGCATCGGCTCGGACGGGCTGGTGCTGATATGTCCGAGCGAAATAGCGGACTGCCGTATGCGTATGTTCAACTCCGACGGCAGCGAATCAGAGATGTGCGGCAACGCGATACGATGCGTTGCGAAGTACGTCTACGACCGCAATATGATACACAAAAAAAGCATTTCCGTCGAGACGCTCGCGGGTATCAAGTACATCACGATAATAACCGATGGCAGCGATATCGCACGCATGATGACAGTCGATATGGGAGCTCCCATAACAGAGGCTGCGGAGATACCCGTAGTCGCGGGCAGCTCCCCCGTCACCGACCTTACGCTGTCGGCTTACGGCAGCGAGTTCACGTTCACCTGCGTGTCTATGGGCAACCCGCACGCGGTCACGTTCATCAGCGAGGACGTCGGCAGCTTTGACGTCGAGCGCTTCGGTAAAGTCTTCGAGACCGACGATCACTTCCCGCGCAGAGCCAATATCGAGTTCGCGGAGATCGTCTCCCCGACTCATCTGAAAATGCGTGTGTGGGAGCGCGGCGCGGGCGAAACTCTCGCCTGCGGAACAGGTACGTGTGCGACTGTTGCGGCGGCTTGCCTTAACGGCATATGTCCGCGCGAGCCCGTCCGCGTGGAGCTGCTCGGCGGCGAGCTGACGATAGAATGGCGCGAATCTGACGGCCACATCTATATGACGGGTCCCGCAGAATTTGTATTCGACGGCGAATATTTCGGAGGTTAATATGGCAAGGTTCAACGAGAATTTTTTGGAGCTGAAGGAGAGCTACCTTTTCAGCGAGGTCGCGAAAAGAGTTAGCGCATTCAAGGAGAAATATCCCGACAGGGACGTGATAAGGCTTGGTATCGGCGATGTTACGCTGCCGCTCGGAAAGACGGTCGTGCAGGCTATGCACGCTGCCGCCGATGAAATGAGCAGCGCGGAGACATTCCGCGGGTACGGTCCCGAGCAGGGCTACGACTTCCTGAGGCAGGCTATCGCGGGACATTACAGGACGTTCGGAGTCGAGCTCGACGAGGACGAGATATTCGTCTCGGACGGTGCGAAGTCCGATACAGGCAACATCACCGACCTCTTCTCGCGCGACAATACCGTGCTAATCCCCGATCCCGTCTACCCTGTCTACGTTGACACGAACACGATGAACGGTCGTAATATCGTCTACATCAACGGCACTGCAGAGAACGACTTCCTCCCGATGCCCGACAGTAGCGTGCAAGCCGACCTCATCTACATCTGCTCGCCGAATAACCCGACAGGCGCGTGCTACAACAGGTCGCAGTTGCGAGAGTGGGTCGATTATGCACTCGAAAATGATGCCGTTATCCTCTTCGATTCAGCGTATGAGAGCTTCGTCTCGGACGACAGTCTGCCGCACTCCATTTACGAGATAGACGGTGCAAAAAAATGCGCGGTCGAGTTCTGCTCGCTGTCGAAAACTGCGGGCTTCACGGGAACGCGCTGCGGTTATACAATTGTTCCGAAGGCGATAACCTCCGTATCCTCCGACGGTACAGAAATGAGCCTCAACAAGATGTGGAACAGGCGTCAGACTACTAAATTCAACGGCGTTCCGTACGTTGTACAGCGTGCCGCTGCCGCCGTTTTCTCCGACGAGGGTATGAAGGAAGCGCGCGAGATGACTGCCTGCTACATGAAAAATGCGCGCATTATCGCGGACACTATGGAAGAGCTCGGGATCCGCTACACAGGCGGTATCAACTCGCCGTACATCTGGTTCGAGTGCCCGTTTGGTATGGACAGCTGGAAGTTTTTCGACTTCATGCTCGAAAAGGCGGGCGTGGTCGGAACCCCTGGAGCTGGCTTCGGCAAAAACGGTAACAACTGGTTCCGCCTGACCGCCTTCAACAACGCCGAAAACACCACTGAGGCAATGCGAAGATTCAGAGACTTGTTTTAATGCGTCTGATAACAGAGTCACCGACGACTAAAAACGCGGCTGAAATTGGTACGATAAGCTGTATGACTGACGGCTCGTTCAGAAGAGCATTGGTGCTAAGGAGCGGCGAAAATCCGACATTTACCATGACTTTGGCTCCGAGGATATAAACGATTATCGGGAGCGCAAATACTGCGAAGTTTATCAGCACTGCCGATGTCGTGTTCCTGCACCGTGCCGAAACCCACAGCATGAAAAGTGCCGATATCACGATGAAAAGCGTGCGAAGTACAGCCACGAGCAGCACGTACTGCCACAGCTTCATGTTCAGCGGGAAGTCAGCGAAATCCATGATGCTCTTCAGCGAGCCGACAAGTCCGCCGTGCCCGTAATACTGCGAAATAGTGACAGCATACGGCACTATCCAGATCAGCGCTGCGAGCACTCCGTACAGCATCGCCGTGAGTAGATTTCGGCGGAGATAGCTCTGCCTGCCCGAGGTCGTGGAGCTGATGATGCAGCCCATTTTATACTTGTTGTCGTTCGCAATGAGCGGCGAAACGAGGAAAAGCAGCAGAAATACCGCCGCGAGCGCGTACTTCATATTGTCATCGTAGCCCGTCTTCCCGAGCGCGCGCTTGTAGCCCG
>JAUMVH010000144.1 GCA_030530245.1 Ruminococcus sp. | reverse complement strand
CGAGGGGCTGAATATCCCCGACGAAGCCGTGAGAAAGGGGCTCGCCGAGACCGCGTGGCACGGCAGATTCGAGCTCATGCGCTCCGCCCCCGTCGTCATCTTCGACGGCGCCCACAACCCCGACGGCATTCATCAGGCGGCGGCGAGCATTCAGCAGTGCTTCGGCGGCGGAAAAGTCGCACTGCTCGTCGGCGTCATGGCGGACAAGGAGTACGGGCTCTACCCGTCTATCCTCGGGCAGTACGTCAGCCGCGCATTCACCGTCAAGCCCGATAATCCGCGCGCGCTCGACAGCTCCGTGCTCGCGGAGGCGTTCACACGCGAGGGTATCGCCGCCGAGAGCTTCGCAGACCTCGGCGCGGGCGTGAGAGCTGCCTACGCCTTCGCAAAGGAGAACGGCTTGCCGCTCATAGCGCTCGGCTCGCTGTATATGTACAGGGAGTTTTGCGAGGAGCTTGGGAAAATAGATATGTAGGCGTGCCCGCTCAATCGGAATTGAATGTTTTCGGCAAGTATTTGTGGGGACACATTCCGTTCGCCCGCAAACATACAGCTTTTTTTGTGGGACGCCGAGGGCGGCGTCCCCTACATTATGTTGACGCAACAATTTCGGGGTGATGCTATATGCAGCTTTGCTGTAATCCGCCCTACATTTGGCAGCAGTCTGTTTCCGCGATTCTAACAATCGCGGGTACATACTTGCCGTCTGTGCAAGGTGAGCGAGCTTGCGAGCGGCGACGCGGACACCGTGCCGCAAAATATTTGCAAATTTTCCGTCATTCTGTTTACATCTGGCGTTTTTTGTGTTATCATTAAAGAAAAAGTCTCAGGAGGACAAAATGACTTCGGCAAACAAGAAAAATATGCTCTTCAGGGTAGCTGCGCTCCTTGAAGCTATGATAATACTTCTCATGGCGATAATCTTCGTGGGATCCATCTTTATCCGCGGTCGGAAGGACGCCGTCACCGCCGCCGAGCAGGACCCCGAGGTCCGCACCCGCGCCGTCATCGAAAAGGAGGAGACCTACTACTCCCTCGACGGCAAGAAGATACTCATGCACGACTCCACTCTCGGCGAGGTGTTCGTGCCCGTATACAGCGACGTCCCCGTCAGCGACGTTGACACCGACAACATTGTCACACGCAACGGCTACGCCTTCTATATGGACGGCGACAACGTGAAGTCCCGCACAGGTATCGACATCTCCGAGCATCAGGGCGAGATAGACTGGGGACAGGTCAAGGGCGCGGGCATCGACTTCGCGATGATACGCGCAGGCTACCGCACATACGGCGGCGGAGTCGTCACCATCGACGAGAGCTTCACCGACAACCTCAACAAGGCTAACGCCGCAGGTATCGACACGGGCGTTTACTTCTTCTCGCAGGCGACCACCACCGACGAGGCTATCGAGGAGGCGGACGCCGTTCTCGACGCTATATCGGGCTGCAACGTCTCCTACCCCGTCGTCTACGACTGGGAGCTCATCTTCGACGACCAAGCCCGCACCGACGACGTCAGCGTCGAGACTCTCGCGGACTGCTGTATCGCGTTCTGCGAGCGTGTGAAGTCGGCGGGGTACACTCCGATGATATATCAGAACAAGACCACCGCCATGCACAAGCTCGACCTCCCGCGGCTCAAGGACTACGGCTTCTGGCTCGCGGAGTACGGCGACAAGCCTACATACTACTACAGGTACGACATTTGGCAGTATTCGAGCTCGGGCACTGTCCCCGGCATTGAGGGCAGGGTCGACCTCAATATCAGCTTCCGCGACTACGGTAGCTCCGAGCCCGCTCCGACCGACGACGAACCCGCATAACAGAAAGCCCCGAGGGAAACTACTCGGGGCTTGATTGTTTCGTTACCAGTATTCGTTTTTCTTTCTGAGGCTGAACACTATCATTATCACGCTTACAGCCGCGATAATGAGCCAGCAGTAGGTGGGCTTGACTATCGCCTCAAAGCCCGCGAACGGTACGACCAGCAGAGCCGCGGGGATAATGAACCAGTCGGCAAGGAGCGCGAATTTCGCGATGATGAATCCGACTACCGAAACGGCGAGCATTACTGAGAATACCACCGTCGCTACCTTCGGGTATCTGCCCTTTGCGATGTAGAGCAGCCATACTCCGATGTACAGCATCGTTACCGCGAGGAACAGCCATTTCAGCGGCGATGTTCTGCTTGAGACGGAATAGGCAAAGTTGGCGGCAAACGCGAGGATATGTGCTATCAGCACGCTTATGGGCGAAGTCAGTACCTTTTTCATAGGAACACCTCCTTGATCACGCGGGTTGACATTTTTTTACACTGAGAAACAGGGTCGAGACAAGGAACATCATTCCCGTGGCAAGACAGTACATTATCGCAAGCCTGCCCGAGTTCCCCAAGATGAGCATACTTGCTCCCGCGAACAGCATATTCACGAGCAGTCCGCCGAACATCAGCGCGCAGCTCGTCATGAGCCCTTTTCTGCGTCCCGCGGTGAGGAACAGCACGAGCAGGGCTATGTCTACCTCCTGCATCGCAACCGTCGCGAGCGATAATACGACGTCTATCGCGAACGTGATGAGCGGTACGGTGTCGCTGCCTCTGTCGCGCGTCAGAAGCGAGAATATCAGCGTCGCTCCCGCAGGTATCAGTGCGAGGAACATCAGCGCTCCGAGGACTGTTCCCACGCCTCCGATAAGCCTGTTTACGGTCGGTTTCATCCTTATCTCCCCTTTCACTCATATTATACGCCCTGTCAGCGCCGAGTTAAAGATAAGGAATGTCACTTCCGCTGTTACATTTGTCACACATTCCTTGTAGGGGCGGACCCGTGTGTCCGCCCGCACAATTTCGGTGTGCAGGGACGACCATTGTTCGCCCGCAAGCGGTTGAATGACCTGACGGACGCGCAATGCGCGTCCCTACGATAATAGTCAAACTTGATATTTCTGTAAAAATATGCTATCATTATCATGGAGGGATATTATGTTTGCAAATTACCACACTCACACTTTCCGCTGTCACCACGCCAAGGGCGAGGACAGGGAATACGTCGAGCACGCCATAGCGGGCGGCTTCAAGGTGCTCGGCTTCTCCGACCACTGCCCGTGGGTATACCCCTATGCCTACGTCTCGGACTCGCGAATGGAGCCGAGAGAGCTCGAAGGCTACTTTCGCTCGCTCACCGACCTCAAAAAGGAGTACGAGCGCGACATCACCATATACATCGGCTTCGAGGCTGAGTATAACCCCGAGCTCCTCGAGGCGCAGGACAGGCTCCTCGCGGGCTATCCCGTCGACTATATGATCCTCGGTCAGCACTCCGTCGGCGCGGAGCCGTACTCCCCGTATACGGGTATCCCGTCCGACAGCGAAGCCGAGCTCGCGGCATATGTGGACTCGGTCATCGAGGGCATGGAAACGGGCAGGTACGTCTACCTCGCCCACCCCGACCTCTTCAACTTCACGGGCAGCCGCGACGTCTACGACAGGGAGTTCACGCGCCTGTGCAAATATCTGAAAGACCACGCGCACCCCGTGGAGATAAACCTCCTCGGTGTGCGCGAGGGCAGGAATTACACCTCCGAGCGCTTCCTCGGCATTGCGCGGGAGCTCGGCTGCTCCGCCATCATCGGCTGCGACGCGCACACGCCCTCCGCGCTCAGCGACCCCGCACCCATCGAGAGGTGCCGCACGCTCGCGGAGAAGTTCGGGCTGCCGATCGTGGAGAAGCTGCAAGGGCTCGAATAAGCGGGACGTATGAGACGCCGTCCCCTAAAATTAGAAGCCATCAGCAATTTGGTGAGGTGCGGACGCCCAAAGGGCGCCCCTACATCTGGTTCAAGTCAATTTCGTGGGTAATCGCGGAAGGATGACGGCGGGGCGATGTTAAGCTGCGTACCAAATCTTTGATTCGGATTTCGCAGCTATATGCAGCTCTGCTACGGGGCGGCGCCCCTTACGTCGGTTCAAGGCGATTGGTTGCGTAGCTGCGGACGCGCAATGCGCGTCCCTACTGCATATCACAGTCAAAAACTAACGCCCGCGGAGGCAGAGCAGCAGTCCGAACAAAGTAAGCGAGTTTACGAGCGACAGCGCGAACTGCCCGCGGGGGCTCCCCGCCTACTTGACAAGTTCGCTCTTATATGCTATAATACATTAACAATCAGCTTCGGAGGTGAAAACTCTAATGGACAGTACACCTGACGGGTGTTACCGATATTCCTTTGTTATATATGATATATCAAGGCATGGTCTGCGCTGTATTCGGTGTTAGGCTATGCCTTTTGCGGCTTCTCGAAGAAAACCACTATTTTCATTTTAACGGAGGATAATTATGTTAGGGCAGATAATTCTGCAATTAGTGCTCATCGCTCTCAACGCCGCATTTGCCTGCGCTGAGATCGCGGTGATATCAATAAACGACACGCGGCTCGATAAGCTCGCCGCGAGCGGCAACAAAAAAGCCGTTAAGCTCAAAAAACTCACAAGTCAGCCCGCACGCTTCCTCGCGACGATCCAGGTCGCGATAACGCTCTCGGGCTTCATCGGTGCCGCCTTCGCCGCCGATAACTTCTCGGAGCGCCTCACCGCTCTCATCATGAAGACGGGAGTCGATATCCCCGAGAAGGTGCTGCGCGCGGTATCGGTAGTCGCGATAACGCTCCTGCTCGCGTACATAACGCTCGTTTTCAGCGAGCTCGTGCCCAAGCGCCTCGCCATGAAATACTCCGAAAAGCTCGCGCTCGGCATGGCGGGTATCATCAGATTCACGCAGATAGTTTTCGCTCCGCTCGTGTGGATACTCAACCTCTCCACGAACGCTGTGCTCCGAATATTCGGCATCGACCCGAACAAGGAGGAGGACACCGTCACCGAGGAGGAGATAATGATGATGTCCGACGCGGGCGCCGAAAAAGGTACCATCGACGAGGACGAGAACCGCATAATCAAAAACGTTTTCGCCTTCGACGACACCACCGCCGAGCAGGTCTGCACCCACCGCACCGACGTCAGCGTCCTGTGGAGCAGCGACCCCGTCGAGACGTGGGAGGAGACAATCCACCGCACCCGCCACTCGGTCTTCCCGATATGCGGCGAGAGCGTGGACAACGTCATCGGCATCCTCAACGCGAAGGACTACTTCCGCCTCGACGACAAGAGCCGCGACAATATCATGGCTAATGCCGTCCGAGAGCCGTATTTCGTCCACGAGACTATGAAGGCGGACGCTCTGTTCGCGCAGATGAAGAAAAAAGGCGCCGACCACTTCGCGGTAGTAGTCGACGAATACGGCGGTATGACGGGTATCGTCACCGTCACCGACCTCGTGGAGCAGCTCGTCGGCGAGTTCGACGACGACGAAACGGGCGAGACCGAGGCTGAGTTCGAGCAGATAGCCGACGACCAGTGGCTTATCCCGGGCATTATGCCGCTGAGCGAGGTCTGCGAGGAGCTCGCGGTCGTGCTGCCCGCGGACAAGTTCGACACCTTCGGCGGCTACGTCATCGCGGGGCTCGGCGAGATTCCCAAGGACGGCTCCAAGACCTACCTCGAGTGCGACGGGCTGCGTATCGACGTGCTCGAGATACACCACCACCGCGTCGAGCTCTGCCGCGTAAAGAAGCTCCATGCCGAGGTCAAAGAAAACGAAAAGGATTGATTACTGTAGGGGCGCTTTCCGAGCGCCCGACGGCTGATAAACTAACGGGCGAGCGGAACTCGCCCCTACACGATTTATATTAAACAAAAAGGGAGAAGCAAAGGGTGTCCCTTTAGCCGATTCGCAGGTTACCGAATATGAGCCGTAAGTTTACGGCACGGTAGCCCGCTTTTCCGCTAAGGGTAGCACGCCAATGCTTCTCCCGCTGTTTTTACAGCCATTTTCTGATGTCGGTCTCTTTTCCGCCCGATGAGAGGTACGAATAGAAGCCGAGAACGTACGACGCGTCCTTGCTGTCGACCTTGCCGTTCGAGTCGATATCGGCGAGCTTCTTCTGCTCGCTGCTGAGCCTCGATGAGCCGCCCGATGAAGCCGCGGCGTACTCAATGAGTATCTGCGTCGCGTCTCTGCTGTCGACCTTACCGTCGGAGTCGAGGTCGCCGTACTGCGGCGCTTTCTCGGTCTCCTTGGGGATATATGCGTCCGAGAACTCCACGTATTTGAGGAATTCCTGCGTCCAGTAGAGGGTGTTGCCCTTCTGTACGACGCCCACGCCGATGTACATGAAATCGGCATCAAGGATATTGCTCTTGTGTCCGTCGGAGTTCATCCACGCGCTCATTACGCGCTCGGGCGAGCTCTGACCCGCGGCGATGTTCTCGCCGACGTAGTAGTAGTCGAGCCCGACCTGCTCTATGATGCTGAAGCACGAGGTACCGTTCGGGCGCTGGTGGTCGAACGTCTGCGTTATCTCATTGGCGCGTATCTGTGCAGCGGTCTGGAGCTTCGGCAGTACGCGCAGGGGAGCCGTCCCCTGCTTGGCGCGCTCCTTGTTGACGAGCACTGCCACCTCATTTGCGTATTCGGCGAGCTCGGAGTCGGAGAGGGTCATTTTCTGCTCGGTGACGGGAGGAGTGCTCATACCCGCGGCGTTCGCGCTCATGCACGGCACGCCGACTGCCGCAATGACAGCAGCCATCATAAAGCCCAAAAATTTTTTCATTGCGACGCCTCCCTTACTA
>JAUMVH010000143.1 GCA_030530245.1 Ruminococcus sp. | reverse complement strand
GGCACTTATTACAATATATCGCCGAAGACGATACCTTAACTATTCTCTATTCACTATTCATTATTCACTTAGCCCGAGCAGGAACTGCTCGGGCGCTTTTGTAGGTATTATGCACAAGCGGAAATGGCAAACTTTGACTGTTCCGACAAAATCTCCCGCAGGTACTTTATTTTTCACTTAAACTATGTTATAATGTGATAAGTTAATTAATCCTTGATAAAGGTGTGGAAATATGAAGAACGGTATCAAAATGCTCGACATCGCCAATAAGCTCGGAGTAAGCGTAGTTACGGTGTCGAACGCTCTCGCGGGACGCGACGGCGTCAGTGAACAGATGAGGAAAAAGATCTGCGAGACCGCAGAGGAAATGGGCTATAAGCCCTCGAATACAAAGTCTGGCAAGAAAAAGCCCGCCGTCCCCAAGCTCGGCAAGAGCGTCGGTATCATCACCTCCGAGCGCTTCGTCGGCGCGAGAGGCACCTTCTACTGGGAGCTCACCGCCAATATCTCAAACAAGCTCTCGGCTATGAACGTGCTGACGGTCTACGAGTGTATCACCTCCGAGAACGAGAAAAACGGCGTTCTCCCGAATATGATAACCGATAAGAAGGTCGACGGCGTCATCGTCATCGGTCAGATATGCAGGGACTATATCCACAGGCTCAGCCAGATAGACCTCCCGCTCATCTTCGTCGACTTCTACGACAACCGCTACGATATTGACTCCATCAACTCCGACAGCTACCACGGCGGGTACATACTCACGGACTACCTCGTGCGGTGCGGACACAGGAACATCGGCTTCTTCGGCACCCTCAACGCCACGAGCAGCATCAACGACCGCTTCCTCGGGTACGTTAAGTGCCTGATGGAGAACGGGCTCGAGTACCGCCGCGAGTGGACTATCCCAGACCGCGCCGAGAGAGGTCTGCTCTTCGACAAGATAGACTTCCCCGACGAGATGCCGACGGCGTTCGTATGCAACAGCGACGAGACCGCATTCCGCGTCATATCGGCGCTGAAGTCAAAGGGCGTGCGTATCCCCGAGGACATCTCCGTCGTGGGCTACGACAACTACACCGTTTCGAGCATCTGTATCCCCACCATAACCACCGTCGAGGTCGACCTCGAGAAGATGTCCTCCGAGGCTGTGAGGATAATGGCGAAAAAGCTCTCCGACCCGTCCTATACCGCGGGCAGGAGGATAATCAGCGGCCGCCTCATCGTCAAGAACAGCGTGCTCGACATCAGCGACGATTGAGGTGGACTATGCTCGTACATAACTTCTTCGGTCACCTCGGCACCGTCTGCCGCCACCGCCATATGGTAATGGTGCACTGCTTCAAGGCGGGTATCATCAAGCGCGGTCTGCTCCACGACCTCTCCAAGTTCTCGCCCACCGAGTTTATCCCCGGGGTGCTGTACTATCAGGGGAGCCGCAGTCCCAACGAGAAAGAGCGCGAGGTGACGGGCTATTCCCGCGCGTGGATGCACCACAAGGGCAGGAATACCCACCACTTCGAGTACTGGACGGACTACAGCACCGTCACGGGCACGCTCGACCCTGTGAAAATGCCCGATATCTACATATTTGAGATGTTCTGCGACAGAGTTGCCGCGTCAAAGATATACAATAAAGATAAGTATACGGACAGCTGTCCGCTCGAGTACTTCCTCAAGGCGCGTCCCAAGCGCGCTATCGAGAAGTCCACCGCCGACAAGCTGGAATTCCTGCTGCGGCTGCTCGCCGACAAGGGCGAGGACGCTGCGTTCAGATATATCCGTAAGAGAGTCAGGAAGCTGAAAAATGAAAAGCATAAGATCACGTAAAATAGCCGCGCTCGCACTCGCGGCGGCGACGCTCCTTGCGGGCTGCGGAAACGACCCGCCCGCCGAGGACACTATAGCTACCGTAGGCACTGCGGTGCAGACTCAGCCGAGCTCTTCCGCTGCGACCTCGTCCGCGAGGACGACCGCGGTCAGCACTGCCACCGCCGCTTCAACTACCGAGACGGCTGCGACTTCCGAGGAGAACGAGCCCGTGCTGACAAATGCTCCCGCGGAGGGCAATGAGCCGTACAACCCCGGGATAGAGAACCCGCCGAGCGGAGGCGGATATACTCCCCGGCCATCGGGCGGACAGACCTACACTCCCCCGACTACCGCAGCTACGACTACAAAGCGTACATCTGCGGCTACGACTACGACAACTAAGGCTCCCGTCACCCCGTCGAGACCGACGAGCGCGGACGAGCTCCTAAGCGATATGACGCTCCATGAGAAGGTCTGTCAGATGTTCATGGCGGCTCCCGAGACGCTGACGGGCTACGGGAGCTTCAACTACGCCGACCAGCACACCTACGACTGCTACGACAGGTACCCGATAGGCGGCTATATCTTCTTCGCAAACAATATCGTCACCTCCGACCAGACGAGGAATATGCTCTCAGACCTGCAAAGTCACGCCAGATCAAAGGGCGCGGGAGTCTTCCTCGCGACTGACGAGGAGGGCGGCTATATCACCCGTGTGAGCTACAAGCTCGGCACTACCGCCGTTTACAATATGTCCTATTACGGCGAGCTGAACGACTACGACACCTCGTTCGGCGTGGGCTCAACTATCGGAACATACCTCGCGGACTACGGCTTCAACCTTGACTTCGCCCCCGTCGCGGACGTCAACATCAACCCATACAACGAGCTCGGCAGCCGCATTTTCAGCTCCGACCCGAATGTGGTTGCTGATATGTCGGCAGCTGTGGTGGACGGTCTGCAAAGCGCAGGCGTGTGCAGCACGCTCAAGCACTTCCCCGGACTCGGCGCGGGCGGCGGTAATACCCATAACGGCACGGTGATCATCGACCGCTCCTACGAGCAGCTGCGGGAGTCCGAATTCACCGCCTTCAAGGGCGGTATCGACGCTGGCTGCGAGTTCGTGATGGTCGGACATCAGGTGGTCACGGGCGCGGGAGACGATCTGCCCGCTGACCTCTCGAAGGTCGTCGTCACGGACTGGCTGAAGGGCGACCTCGGCTTCGAGGGCATTATCATCACCGACGCGCAGGCTATGGGCGCCATATCGGGCGTGTACGGCAGCTCGGAGGCGGCGGTGAAGTCCGTCGAGGCAGGAATTGATATCATACTCATGCCCGCAGACCTCGCGGCGGCTGTAAACGGCGTCGAGCAGGCGGTCAGCTCGGGACGCATCTCCGAAAAGCGCATCGACGAGAGCGTGCTGAAAATCCTCAGGCAGAAGGAGAAGCTCGGGCTGCTCGGGTAATCAGAGCTCCGATGTAGGGGCGAGTTCCGCTCGCCCGCCAATTGCAGGAATTTTTCGGGCGCACGGAATGCGCCCCTACAAAAGTACAAAACGGTCGGTACCGAATGATACCGACCGTTTTTTTATGAGCCCGTGCCGTTGTACTTCATCGCTCCGTACATCCATATCCTGTAGGCAATATAGAAGAACGCTATGCCTATGAGCGGCGAGAGCCACGACAGCAGCGGCACCTCGTCGGGACGGAGTATGACCATGCTCGGGTAGTACGCGATGAACGCTATCGGCAGCAGGAACGTGAATATGAAGCGGAACACGCTGCTGAATATCGTTATCGGGTACTTGGCGTAGTCCTTGAAGCGGAACGCGAGGTCGAGCACGTAAAACGAGTTCTGTATCCAGAAGCACGTGGCTGCGGCTGCCGTCTGCAAGGCTATCATCACCAGCGAAGCCGTGATGAGGAAGACTATCATCTTCACTGCCATCAGCGGCGTGAAGCCCAGTCCGAGCTTTATCCACGAGTAGATTATCGTGCCGAGCCCGAAGGCGAGCTGTCCGAGTCCCTTGATGTCGAATACCTCCGACTGGTAGTAGAAAAACAGGTTTATCGGGCGGAAGCAGTACTTGATGAAATCGCCCGTGTACACGTACTGGCGCAGGCTCCAGTTGTTGTCGCAGAAGCACTGCGCGGGCGTGAGCGACACCAGTGAGAAGCCGTACAGAAACAGCATCTCGTAGTAGCCCCAGCCGTTTATCGACGAGAAGTTGCGGAACATTATCCAGAAGCTAACAAATCCCGCGATATTGGTGCAAATCATACCTATCGTAGATATGATGAAGTCGGCGCGGTAGCTCATCTTGCTTTTCAGGTCCTGAGCGAGTATCTTGCAGTAGAGCCGCACGTAGAATAAGAGTCCTCTTCTTTTCATATCATCAGCCTCCGTTCACCGTTATCTGCGGAAGCGATATCTTCCAGAAGAGCTTGCTTATCGCGTACGTCACAACTACCCATATCAGCTGTGTGCCGAGCGTCACCGCGACGTCTCTGAGGTCGGACGACTTGCCGAGCAGAAGCGTCAGCGGAGCGTTGTATATCGACTGGAAGGGCAGGTAGTACACGATAGTACGTATGGTCTCGGGGAAGAAGGCTATCGGTATCGTCGCGCCCGAGAGCAGCAGTACGATGACCTGCTTCATTATGTTTATTCCCCATATCGACTCCGTGTAGAGGCATATCGTGCCCACGAAGAAGTCGATGCTGTAGTTTATCATTACCGCCATCACGACCGAGATGACGAAGTACAGCAGGTTGATACCGAGCGGTACTGCTCCGTGGGTGACGATGCATACCACTATGAAGGTCGGGCAGAGCGTTGCGAAGAAGTTCACGACGAAGTTGCCCGAATACTCCCAGAACATATACCTGCGAATGTCCATGGGCTTGAGCAGGGTCAGGACTATCGAGCCCGACTGTATCGCTCTGCCCATCTGCCAGACCGTGTACATCTCCATAAAGTTGAAGAGCGCGGTCGCGAGGACGAGGTATATCAGCGTGTCGGAGAAGGTCATGCCGTTCACGACCTCCTCGCCCGATGAGGCGTATATCGCCTTCCACAGGAAGTATACGACGATGAGGTAGAGCAGATTGCCGAGGAAGATTATCACCATCGACAGGCGGAACTGGAGCGACTCCATTATGCCGTTGCGGGTGAGGGAGAGGTATTTTTTCAGGTTCATTTGACTCCCTCCTCGTATATCTTCTTGATGACGTCCTCGGTGGATATCTCCTCGAGCTGCATATCGCGGATACGGCGCTCCTTCTGTAGCTTGGTGAGCACCTCCATTACCGTTATCTTTTCCTCGTCGACGAGAATGGATATCCACTCGTCGTCCGCGGTGACTTTCAGTGCGGGGAACTGCTTCGCTATGACCTCCGACGCCTTTCTGAGGTCGCCGTCGACGCGTATTTTCAGCGTGCGGTACGAGCCGAAGAAGCCCTTGAGGTGCGATATGTCATTATCGTAGAGCATCTTGCCCTTGTCGATGATGACTATCCTGCGGCAGAGCGCGTCCACGTCGCCCATATCGTGGGTTGTGAGTATGACGGTGGTGTTCTTCTCCTTGTTGAGGGCGTGTATGAGAGTGCGTATCTTCGCCTTCATCGACACGTCGAGACCGATGGTCGGCTCGTCGAGGAAGACTATCTTCGGGTCGTGCAGGAACGCCGCGAGGATATCGCTGAGCGTGCGCTGTCCGAGCGACATCTGACGCACGGGCTTGTGCAGGAGCGGCTCGATGTCCACGAGCGACTGATAGAGCTTCATCATGCCCTCGTAGTCCTCGTCGCTTATCTGATAGATGTCCTTGAGCAGCCTGAACGACTCCACAAGCGGCAGAGCCCACCACAGCTGCGAGCGCTGTCCGAATACAACGCCGATATTCTGTGCATTCTTCGTCCTGTTCTTGTACGGGAGCTTGCCGTTTACAAGTATCTCTCCCGATGTCGGCTCGAGAACGCCCGTCATCATTTTTATGGTGGTGGATTTGCCTGCGCCGTTCGGTCCGAGGTAGCCGACTATCTCGCCCTGCTCAATGCTCATTGTGACGTTGTCGACCGCTCTGACTGTCTTGTAGTCGCGCGAGAAGAGGTCCCTGATACTGCCTGCGAGGCCCTCGCGGCGGTTGAGGACTTTGAATTCCTTTGTTACGTTTTTGATGTCTATGACGGGTGCCATATCTTTTTCATCCCCTTTTTAAAAAGTATTCTTCTATTATAGCAGTATAGCGATGCAAAGTCAAGAAAAAATTTCATATATCACCAAATTATTACCGCCTTGATTTGTGTAAAAGATATTCGCCGATATGCCGTAATTTCAAGCAATCAGCTTTTTGCAAAGGTCACGATTTTACCATTTTTGTCACAAAAATAATATACAGTTTTCTCCGCGTACTGTATAATAAATTTGTCAAATGCATACGTTGTTAACATTCGCGTGTGCAAAAACCGAGTATATTATCACAAGGAGAGGGGTCTTATATATGAATAACAACAGCCTGAAGCGCTGCTTTGCAGCTCTTTCCGCAGCCGCTATTATGGCTACAGCTGTGCCTTTCGCAGCAAGCGCTGAGAACAGCCTCACTTTCGCAGGCGCAGGCATTCGCGACGGCGTTAGTACTGCCGCGGGCGACGCCAACCTCGACGGATATGTCACCGTCTCTGACGCGGTCGCTATCCTCCAGTATATCGCCAACAAGGACAAGTATTCGCTCAAAGAGCAGGGCAGGCTCAACGGCGACGTTTTCAACCGCGGCGACGGTCTCACAGCCGCTGACGCGCTCTCGATACAGAAGTACGACGCGGGCGCACTGAAAAAGCTTCCCGAGTCATACAGCCCCAATTACATCGAGGAAACTTCAACTACTACTACCACAACAACTACTACCG
>JAUMVH010000142.1 GCA_030530245.1 Ruminococcus sp. | reverse complement strand
ATCATACTGAAGGAGCTCTGTCCCGAGACGGAGGACTTCTTCGCACCGATGATGAAAACGCTCATGCCGTACGCCAAGCGTCCCGACAGGAAGGGTGACTACGAGAACGGCATGGGACGGCACTATTACTGCGCGCTCAGTCTCGGCGGCAAGGAGATGAAGATGGTCAACTCCTACTACCGCAACGGCATAAAGAGACACACCAAGAGCGCGCGCACCATGTTCGAGGAGGACTACACCATGGCGCTGACCATGCAGCACGCGGGCTATATGGACGAGTGCGGCAGGTTTCTCGGGCGGGCGGTGCATATGGTATCGGATATGTGCTGTCTGCCGCATACAGCCTCGATGACGTACTACTCGCTCGGCAGAGGCTTCCACAAGGCGTACGAGAGGCTCGCGAAGGCGATATATCCCGACCTCGTGCCCGAGCAGAAGCTCGATGAGCTACCCGAGCTGTTTGCGTCGCGTGATTCGTTCGCTGACGACCTCAACAAAATTGCGCTCGAGACGGCAGGCGGACTCACAGCCGTCGAGGCAGACCCTCTCGAAGCCATAAAGGAGCACCTTCTCCGCACCGAGCGCGTGATATGTGCGCTCCTCATGCGCTTTTATGACGACATCACAGCCAAGGAGCGCGAGGCTCACTACATTGTGAACGGTTCGGGCTGCAGGCTGCTCAAGGGCACCGACGTGATGACGATAAAGATAACGGAGAAGGGAATGATCCTACACGGAGTCAACCCTTCGCCCGAGTCGAAGGTGAACGTCACGAATATGGTGCTCTACGCCGCGCACCGCCACGATGGGCTGTTCACGCTCTCGCCCGCCAAGGACGAGGAGGGGCGCGTGCTCGAGGTATCGGACGGCAAACTCCAGCTGAAAAGGTTCGATCCACTCCACGGCGAGCAGCTGTTCAGGCTGTGATAAAACAATAAAGCCAAGGCACTTACCGTCACACTCATATGGCAGTATTACGGGGACCCACTGGGGAAAAACCTTTCTGAAGAAAGGTTCTTTCCCCAGACCCCTTTTCCAAAGACTTTTAGCCCAAATTTTTGCCCCATAGGGTACTCCAAATAAGAAACTCGTGTGAGTTTACTGTTTTCTTGGAGCACCCTATGGGGCAAAAATTTAAGTTGGAAGTTTTCGGAGAGGAGCTTGAGAAGGGACCCTTTTTCAAAAGGGCTTACCTCAGTAAGTCCTCGTACTACTCCTATATGAGCATAACGATAAGTGCCTTGGCTTTTTTCGTTCAGTTACGGTTGATGATGTAGGCTGTGTAGCCCGCATAGATTAGGAGCATTGCCGCACCCTGCCAGCGCACGAGCTTCCTCTTTCGGAAGCAGAACAGCAGTACCAGTCCGCTCATCACGATGAGGACTGCCGTGTCTATGAGGTTAGCCGTCGTGAAGGCTACGGGGTGTATCGCGGCGGCGACTCCGAGCACGAACAGGATATTGAATATGTTCGAGCCGATGACGTTGCCGAGCGCCATATCGACCTCGTTCTTGCGCGCGGCGACCATCGACGTCACGAGCTCGGGGAGGCTTGTCCCGAGGGCGACTATCGTCATACCGATGAGGTTGTCCGACATACCAAATCTGCGTGCGATGTCGGAGGCTCCCGAAACGACCATTTTACCGCCTATCGCAATAGCAGCCATACCGAAGATGATGAACAGCAGCAGCTTCCACACGGGCATGGTCTTGTACTCGTCCTCGCCGCCGCTCTCGCCATGCTGCTTCTTTGCGGACCTCACCATTATGAAGAGGAAGAGCGCGAACAACGCAAGGAGGATAAGTCCGTCGATGTGTCCGACCGACCAGCCGAGCCAGCCGACGAGCATGAGAAGTCCCGCGATGGCAATGGAGAACGGGAAGTCGCGCTTCAATGACACGCCGTCGATCTTCAGCGGACACAGCACCGCGCAAACTCCGCACACGACCATGAGGTTGAATATGTTCGAGCCGACGACGTTGCTTATCGCGAGCTCGTTCTTGCCTGCAATTGCGGCGCTGACGCTCACAGACGTCTCGGGCAGGCTCGTGCCCATGGCGACTATGGTCATGCCGATGATGAGCGGCGAGACCTTCAGCATCTTTGCGGCAGCCGAGCTTCCGTCAACGAAGAGGTCGGCGCCCTTTATCAGCAGAAAAAATCCGCCGACGAGCAGTATGTATTTGAGCATAAATGAATCCTTATCCTTTACTTGTTGTAGTCGTAGAACAGCCTGTCTATGAGCTTATCGAGGTCTTTTCCGTCGCCAAGCGCCGCCCTCGCGAGCGCTCCCGCATTCTGTATCATGAGCTTGAAGTAGAGCCAGTCGCCGAGGTCGTCGTACTTGCGGGTGGAGTTGACGAGGAAGTTCCTGCGCAGCGTGGTGTACGCCTTGCCCTGAGTCTTGCCGTAGGCGCGCAGCCTCTTCGCAGTCGCGGCGTCCTCCATAGCCTTCTTCTCGACGAAGCCGCCGACCGCCTCGAATGTGCGCTTCTCCGCCCAGAAGATACCGCAGTACAGCCCCGTCACCGCGAACGACACGCGGCACATCAGGTCATTGAGGTACAGCGGGAACGAATACCGCTCGAACTTAATCGGAGCGCCGCCGCCGATGTATCTGCCCGTATCGAGCAGGTGCACGGCTTCGCGTATCGTGCCGCGGGTCATGCGGTTGTCGCAGTCGATGGTCATCACGACCTCGCCCTTCGCGGCAAAAATGCCCGCATTCCGCACCTTCGCGATGCACCTGTCCTCGTTGAGCAGCACCCGCGCGCCGAGGCTCTGCGCGATATCGGCAGTCCTGTCGGTGCAGCGGTTGCAGACGACGATGACCTCGACCTCTCCGCCGTAGCGCTCAGCTGCTCCGCGCACCGACCTTATGCACCGCGCGACGTACTTTTCCTCGTTATGCGCGGGGATAACGACAGTTACCGTTCTCTTTTCCATAGCCTTACCCGTCAGAGCTTGTGCACGAGCGAGACGTGCCCTTCAAGCTCGGTGAATCCGTTCTTTTTGTAGAAGTCGTACGCGGGGACGTTTTTCCCTGTTTGCAGGAAGATGTGGTCGACGCCCATATTGCGCACGTAGTCCTCGGCTCCGCGGAGCAGTGCCGTACCGAGCCCCTCGTGCTGACGCTCACGGCTGATACAGAACTCGTAGATGTAGTACTCCGTGCCCGTGCACCAGTGGATGATACTGCCGAGCGATATCCCGACGAGCCTGTCCCCGTCGAAGAGCCCGAGCGCGAGCGAATTCCTGTTGCCCGTGAGGTCGAGCAGGTACTGCGTGAGCTGTATATCGTCGCTCCAGTCGTCGCACCACGGCTCGTTCGTGAAAACGTCTCTGAAAAGGCATTTTATCTCGCCGAAACGGTCGGCACCGAGCTTGATCATCTCCATAGTCCACCTCCGCACAAATTAATACCTATTATATCATATAAGCGAAGCGTTATGATATAATTGCCCGATTGCAGGGAGCAAATCTCTGATTTGCGTATCTGCAAGGGCTTTTTAATAATATATAATGAATGCGTATGCATTCATTATATCATAAAGGCTGTCGGTTGGCAATAAGCGGGGGTTATGTTCATTCTTTTACCTTGGCACGCAGCGGGGGAAATGGCGGGCGATTTGCGGCTTCTGCGACGGCAAAATGCACAAAAAAATCCGCAGTTCAAGAAACTTTGAGGATTATATGCAGAAATTTTACTTTAAGTCGGTTTTCTCTTGAATAAACCGACCGATTGTGCTACAATTTGACTTGGTATGTTGTTCCCCGACATGATCGGGGACCTATATAAATAAGGAGGTCGATTTATGCTGGCAGCACAGATTTTTGCCGTCGCAATATTCATCGCAATGTTCCTGCTCATCGTCTGGGACAAGATAGAGAGGCACTTCGTCACGCTCGGCTGCGGAGCCCTCACGCTCGTTGTCGTGTTCGGTATCTGCATGAGGAGCTGGAGCGCTATCTGGAACACCATCGCCGTCAAGGCTTTCGCGACAAAGGAGTTCTGGTATCAGGTCACCGAGAGCGAGAGCAAGGGTATCAACTGGGCGACTATCGTATTCATCGCAGGTATGATGGTAATGGTAGAGGGCATGGCTAAGGCGGGCTTTTTCCGCTGGCTGTGCATGAGGATAGCCTACCTCGTAAAGTGCAAGACCATACCGATATTCATTACGTTCATGATAATGTCTGCGGTGCTCTCGATGTTCATCGACAGTATCACGGTAATAATGTTCCTCGCGGCAGTTACCGTGGAGCTCGCGGTCCTGCTCAAATTCAACCCCATTCCGATGATTCTCTCGGAGATATTCTGCGCGAACCTCGGAGGCTCGGCAACGATGTGCGGCGACCCGCCCAACATCATCGTCGGCACGTCAATGGGCTTCTCGTTTTTCGACTTCCTGTTCAATACGGGAGCAGCTGCGGGTATCTCGCTCGTTGTCTGCATCGTGTTCTTCTACATAGTCTTCCGCAAGGAGCTCGTCTCCAAGAACGCCGAGCCCGTCGATATGACTAAGCTCCCCAAGCCCTCGGAGGCTATCACCGACAAGAAGGGCTTTATTCTCAGCAGTATCATCTTCGGCATCGCGGTAGTGCTCCTCGTTACGCACTCGATGACCCACCTCACGGTAGCGGCTATCGGTACGTTCATCGCGGCGATAACTCTCCTCGCGAACGCCAAGCACGCGCTTGAGCTCCTCAAGAAGGTCGACTACAAGACCCTGCTCTTCTTCATCGGACTCTTCATCGTCGTATGCGGACTCGAGGAAACGGGCATACTCAAATATATCGCGGACTTCATCAGCGACATCTCGGGCGGAAACATCATGCTCATGGTAGCTATCATACTGTGGCTCTCGGCTATCGCGAGCGCGTTCGTGGACAATATCCCGTTCGCGGCTACTATGGTGCCTATCATACAGAGCCTTGCCCCCATCGTTACGGCAAGCGGTGCAGACCCGAACACCCTCGCGTGGGCGCTCTCGCTCGGTACCGATATCGGCGGAAGCGCGACTCCTATCGGAGCCTCCGCAAACGTTGTCGGCACATCAGTTGCCGCAAAGAACGGCTATCCCATCAGCTGGGGCAGATACTGCGCAAAGCTCGCGCCCGCGACCGTTATCGTGCTCGTTATCTCCACAGTTTACCTGTTCGTAAGATACCTATAATAAGGGAGGAATACTATGTCACAGCTTATCATTTCAGTCGGACGTGAGTTCGGAAGCGGCGGACGAGTTATCGCCGAGGAGCTCGCAAAAAGGTTCGATATCCCGATATATGACCGCCACCTCATCACCGAGATAGCCAACAAGACGGGTATGTCTCCCGAGGAGATAGAGAAGCTCAACGAGGCGCCGAATTCCCGCCTTATATCGAGGAGAGTGCGCGGCTACAGCAACTCCATCGAGGACAACATCGCGGAGATGCAGTTCGACTTCATCCGCAAGAAGGCAGAGAGCGGTGAGTCGTTCGTCGTTGTCGGACGCTGCTCGGAGTCGAAGCTCAGGGACTTCGAGGGACTCGTATCGCTGTTCATACTCGGAGACATGGACGCCAAGATAAAGCGCGTCATGGAGGTCTACGAGATGAACGAGCACGACGCGAAGAGCTTCATCGAGAAGAAGGACAAGAAGAGAAAGCGCTACCACAACTACCACGTGCATATGCACTGGGGCGATTCGCGACTCTACGACCTCTCGATAAACAGCTCGCGCCTCGGTATCGACGGCACTATCGACTACCTCGAGAAGTACATCAGAGCCCGCATGGGAGAGTAACAAGAATCCGTAAAGAAGCATCAGCCTCTTTACGGATTTTTTAGTGAATAGTGAAGAGTGAATAGTTGTGGTATTGCCCGCGGCGATGGCTTTTAAAACAGTTACGTGAGTGGAGAATCATCGTACATCTTTTTCAGCTTCTCTATGGCGCGCTTCTCGATACGCGAGACGTACGAGCGCGATATGCCGAGCTTTTCCGCGGTCTCGTTCTGCGTGTGCGGAGCTCCGCCGTACAAGCCGTAGCGGTAGACGATGAGCTCCGTCTCGCGCTCGTCGAGGCAGCTCGCGAGGAAGCGGTAGAGCTGCTTCGAGCGTATCGTGAGCTCGACCTGCTCGTGTATGTCCACGCCGTCGTCGATGATGTCGATGAGGGTCATGGTGTTGCCGTCCTTGTCGGTCTCGACGGGCTCGTTGATGTAGATGTCGCCCGCCGACTTCTTCGCCGCGCGGAAGTTCATCAGTATCTCGTTCTCGATACAGCGGCTCGCGTAGGTCGCGAACTTCGCGCCCTTGGTGTAGTCGAACGAGGAGACCGCCTTGATGAGCCCTATCGTGCCGACGGAGATGAGCTCATCCTGCTCGGCGGCGGACTGGGTGTACTTCTTGACGATGTGCGCAACGAGGCGGAGGTTATGCTCGATGAGCTTGTTTTTGGCGGCGCGGTCGCCCTCGGACATCTTGGCGAAGCACTCCTGCTCGTCTTTTTTGGAGAGGGGCTTGGGAAAAACACTGCCGTTGTCGACGTGGAGCGCGAAGAAGAACAGATTTTTCAGCAGTTCAAGAAACATGAAAATCACCTCGCCAAATGATATGCGGAGGTGTTTGTACATTATTTCAAAAGCCCGCGCGTTACGTTGCTGACAAACGCGGGTACAGAGTCGCCGTTACCGATAAGTGAGCGAGCTTGCGAGCGACAACGCGAATACGGGGTCAGGGGAACTGCGTTCCCCTGCGGGGTTCGGGGCGGCTGAACAGCCCGTCCCCTCTGTCAGCTTCGCTGACATCTCCCCACACT
>JAUMVH010000141.1 GCA_030530245.1 Ruminococcus sp. | reverse complement strand
AAGGTATCACCTTTCGCCCCGTGTTTTTTGGAGGTAACAATGCGACTTGACAAGTATCTCAAGGTAACGCGTCTCATCAAGCGCCGCACCGTTGCGAACGAAGCCTGCGACGCCGAAAAGATAGTCGTGAACGGCAAGGTCGCGAGGGCTTCATACGATGTGAAGGTCGGCGACATCATCGAGATAAATATGGGTGCAAAGCCGCTGAAGGTAAAGGTACTCAGCGTCACCGAGCACGCCACAAAGGAAAACGCCGCTGATAATTACACTGTTGTGGAATAACGACTTGCAAACGGGGCGATGTGGGCATCGCCTCCTACAGAGCTGTAAATGCAGGGACGGATGCTCACATCCGCCCGCAAATACCGTCCAACAACGTATATACCACAAAAAGCCGCTTCATACGAAGCGGCTTTTGCATTATTTGGTATTGTGTATGTCCCAGCGGAAGCTCGTGAGCTTCGACGCCTTTGTGGTGTCGAGCATATTGTTGTACTCGAGCTTTGCCAAGTCAAGGTAGCGGTAATTGGTCTTCTCGTCCTTGCCGCCTCCGAAGAGTCCCTTCAGCTTCGAGATAGCGCCTCCGCTCGACTTCTGCACAACAGTGCCGAGGTGGTGGTTCTCGCGCATGAACGTGATGATATCAGCCGCAGTCGTCAGCAGCTTGTCGCTGATATTGTAGATGCCCGCGTCCTTCATATCGTCGGCGTTCTTTGCGAAGCTGAGTATGAAGTCTACCAGATTGTGCACGCAGCAGAGCTGGAAGCCGTACTGACCCTTGCCCGATACGAACTTGGTACCGTCCTTGGGGTCGGTTATCTTCGCCACAAGGTTATCGGTGAAATTGAGTGTATACACAGGCGCGACTCTCGTGATACAGCACATAACTTCCTTATGATGCTGCATTTCCGAAATGAGCGTCTTCTCCGAGTTATACTTGAGCACCGCATAATTGGTATTTGTCTTTATATCGGAATCCTCCCTGATGGGCTCGCGGGTCTTGGGGAACTCGTACACCTGGTCGGTGCTGATGAGCACCACCTTGCGCACATTTTCCGTCATAGCGTAGCGATAGATGAACTTATCGCACTGCTTTGAGAGGTCGAGCTCCTTATCGGTGATGATAGGTCCCAGATCGTTATCGACTGTGCAAGCGGCATGAATCAGAATAGTTATCTCGTATTTCTCAAATATCTCGGCGTAACCGTTTTTATCCGTCTGATTTACCTGTACAAATGTGTAATTCAGTTTTCCCTCATTATATGGGTTCGCCTCTACGTCGGCAGCAACCACGGCAAAGCCTTTCTTGAGCAGACCCGAGCAGATGTGCTGACCGATGAGTCCGCAGCCGCCCGTAACAAGAACTGTATCCATACTTCATACCCTCCTTTCTGATATACAAACTCTTCTAACTAAAATATTATATCACATTTTGTATATATTTGCAAGACCTTTTTTGCGGTGTTAGCCGTTTCTTACAGTAAAATCACACCAAATATTGCG
The DNA here is from genome assembly GCA_030530245.1 of Ruminococcus sp. GTDB lineage: Bacteria > Bacillota > Clostridia > Oscillospirales > Ruminococcaceae > Ruminococcus. Next base: position 5,640 of record JAUMVH010000141.1, on the reverse strand, counting down.
GAATTCTGTCACAGCCTGTCAGTTGCTGATGATGGGATTCTCGTTCACCTCGTCGATATACGTCTGCAATGTAGCGTAGATAGCGTCATAGGTCTCGTTCCACGGTGTACCTCTTGCGGTATTTCTGAGGTTCTGGTCGAGGAGGTCGCCGCAGTCCTTGGAAACGCCCGACGAGAGGTCAAAGAAGGCGTTCGCGTCTGCGAGGTCCTGCATTTCGTGCTGCATATCGAGCATATCGTCTGTCCAGCCGTAGTCGTCGAGGAACTGCTGGTCGGAAACAGCCTTGGTGTCCTCGTCCATGATAGCGAAGCGCTTGCAGTCGAGGTACTTGGCAACGCCCTCAGGGTTGCCGCCCTTCTTTACGAAGGTATAAGCCTCCATGCCGACGGGGATATAGTAGTCCTTAGCCTTGGGGTCCTTGGGCATGGGAACGAAGAATGCGTCCTCGCCGAACTTCTCCTTCCACTGCTTGGGCTCGGTGTAGAACTCATACAGACCAACGGGGTAGAAGAGCACCTTGCCCTCGCCGACGAACTCGGGGTGAGCCGTCCAGCCGTAGTCGCCCACGCCGATAGCGATACAGCCCGTCTGGTTGAGGTCGTACAGGAAGTTCTGCACGCGCTCCATAGCGGGGTCGCCGATATTGCTCACGAGCTTGCCGTTCTCGATAGATACGGGCGGCACGCCTGTGGTGTTCATGAGTGCGAACTCGAACCACCAGCCGTCGATGCCGTAGTGCTGCTTATCGACGTCAACGAAGCTCTGGAGCATTGACTCGAATGCGTCCCAGTCCCACTTGCCGTCGTAGTAGAGGTCGGCGGGGTCGTCGAGACCTGCCTCCTCGATGGTCTTCTTGTTGTAAACGCAGGCGACCTTGTCGCCTGTTGACTGCACGATAGCAAGATAGTGCTTGCCGTCCCACAGCATACTGTCGTTGACGTCCTTGACGTCCTCCCACAGCGGCTTGCTGAAGTCGATGTAGTCGTCGACGGAGGTGAACATACCTCTCACGGCGCCCTTCGGGAAGGCGTCCATATCGCCAGCCCAGAAGAAGTCGATACCCTCGCCGCTCGAAATAGACTCGGCGAGCTTCTCATAGCGGTTCTCCCACGTTACCTGATGGTACTCGATGTTGCCGCCGTATTTCTCCTCGAACACAACGAGCTCGGTAGGCTTATTTTTGCCCGAAGCGTCGGGGTTGATGTCCCAGGTAGCCATCCACTTGATGGTCTTGTTCTCAAGCTCAACGTCCTCGAGGAGGTCGGAATTTGAAGCCGCCTGATTTACCTCGTCCCTGACGCTCTGGTCGACGTCGACGTCAGCGTAGGGATTGGACGATGAACTGCCGTTTCCGCAGGCGGTGAGCGAGAGGGAAGCTGCCGCCATCAGAAGAGCAGAAATGAATATTGCCGTTTTTTTCATCTGTCTTAACTCCTTTTTAGGTTTGCCCGCACTTAGCGGAGCGGGGGGGTGATTTATGAACGATACGCGGTCTGCCAATGACCACACTTATCCTATTATTGAACTGTACATATATTATATCATTTTAAAATATACGCTGTCAATATCCAAAATCAATATAAATTATGCTAATTTATTGTGATATTGCTGTATTTTCGGGCTAAACAGTTACAAAGCGTAAACAAACTGCAATAACTCAGCGTTTCCGCGCGCACCCGCCATTTTCGGAGAACGCGCACCTCCCCCGCATATTGCAGGAGGCGCACCCGCGCTCGGTCTGCGAGGTCGGGGGCTGGTCGGATATGCCGATTATAGCCGTCACCGACTTCGACGGCACGAGCAGAGAGCTGTCCGTGACCGTCAGCCCTATGCGTCTCTGCGCATTCAGCGCGAGCAGGAAGTCCCGCTGCAGGGATATCGGCAGGTCACCGTACCCGGGGCTGAAGCGCCACGTCCTGAACGGCGCCTGCACCTCCGAGAATATCTCCTCCTCGGCGCGGTCGCAGACCTGCTCCACCGCCGTACTGCACAGGCAGTCCACGGCGAGAGCCGCCGCCATATCGGTCACGGCAGTCTGACGTATGAGCTTGTCAGCCTCTGCGGAGACTGTCGCCGCAAGCAGCACCGCCCGCCCGCAGCCGTCGAGGTGGCGGCGTATATCCTTGCCCGTGAGGACGGCGTTCATTCCCGCGATATGTACACCCTCGGCGTCGAAGCTTACCGCAGCTTCGCGGTAGACGTAGGCGGGTCGGAGCCTCCCGCGCACTATCGGCTCGTACCTGTCGAGCAGAGCCCGCACAGCCTCGTCGGGGACGTCCCGCACGCCCATATACCGCGCAGCTTCGGCTTTCGACAGGGGCTCGAGCGTCATCATGCCTCGATTATGCCGCTGACGGCTTCGCTTATCTTCCGCGCCACGTAGGCGTTGTTCATCGTGTAGAGGTGTATGCCGTCGACGCCGCTCGCCGCGAGGTCGACTATCTGATTTATCGCGTAGGCGATGCCCGCGTCGCGCAGAGCCTCGGGGTTGTGCTCGTAGCGTTGCATTATCTTGACGAATTTGCGCGGCAGGCTCGCGCCGCAGGTCGTGACCATGCGCTCTATCTGATTCTTGTTCACGACGGGCATTATTCCCGCCTCTATCGGCACATCTATACCCGCCGCCGCGACCTTCTCGCGGAAGTCGTAGAAGCTGTCGTTGTCGAAGAAAAGCTGCGTGATGAGGTGGTCGGCACCCGCGTCGACCTTCTTTTTCAGGTTCTCGATGTCCTCCTCGAGCGTCTCGGCGTCGGGGTGGCACTCGGGATAGCAGGCTCCCGCGATATCGAAGTCGCCCTTGCCTCTGAGGTAGGTGATGAGGTCGCTCGCGTGCTCGAAGTCCTTAACGGGCGGGATATCGGGGTTTATGTCGCCGCGGAGGGCGAGGATGTTCTCAATGCCGCGCTTCTTCGCCTCATCGAGGGTGGAGTCTATCTCCGCGCGCGTGAAGTTGATACACGGCAGATGGAGCACGGGAGTTAGCCCGCTCTCCTTTATCCTCGACGCAATATCGAGCGCGAAGAAGCTGTTGCCGCTGCCGCCCGCGCCGAACGTCACGCTGATGAAGTCGGGCTTGAGACCGCTCAGCTCGTCGAGGGTCTGATAAATAACGTCGACGGTGCTCGTCTTCTTCGGCGGGAAGACCTCAAACGAGAAGACCGTCTTATCTCTGAAAATATCTCTTACCTTCATATGCTTTCCTTTCAGTCTATCGACCAGTCTATCGGCTCCAAGCCGTTGTCCGTGAGAAATGCGTTCGCCTGCGAGAAGTGTCTGCACCCGAAGAAGCCGTTATACGCGGACAGCGGGCTCGGGTGGGCGGCGCGGAGAATGAGGTGGTTTGGGTTCGTGATGTACATCTGCTTTGCCTTGGCGTCACTCCCCCACAGCATGAAGACCATCGGCTTCTCGCGGCGGTTGAGGAGCTCTATCACGTCGGTGGTGAACTGCTCCCAGCCCATACCGCGGTGACTGCGGGGCTGGTTGGCTCTGACGGTGAGCACGGAATTGAGCAGCAGCACGCCGTTCTGCGCCCACTTAGTGAGCTCGCCGTGCCTGCCCATGTTGTCGATGCCCACGTCGTCGCGTATCTCCTTGAAGATGTTGACGAGCGACGGCGGCGGAGCCACGCCCTTCCGCACGGAAAAGCTCAGCCCGTGAGCCTGCCCCTCGCCGTGGTAGGGGTCCTGCCCGATGATGACGCACTTCACATCGCTGTAAGACGTCATTTTCAGCGCGTTGAATATGTCATACATACCGGGGAATATGCGCCGGGTCCTGTACTCGGTCACAAGGAATTTTCTCAGCCGCACGTAGTATTCCTTGGTGAACTCGTCACTCAGCAGCTCGTCCCAGTCGTTTCCGAAATTTACCATAGTTCCTCCTATACAAAATATGGGACAGCCACCGCCGCCCCATATTCTCAGTTGTTATATACCGTGTCCTCGTAATATTTGAACTTGACGAGGGTGTTCCTCTTGTATGTAAGGGAGCCCTGCTGGTTGAACGGTATCTTCTCGTACGCCTCGCGCGAGCACTCTATCTTCAGCTTCTGTCCCTTGCGCGTCACGAACATGAGCTCGTAGTACTCGTCCATCAGCTTCTGCTGACCCGTGCTCTCGATAACTCGCAGTCTGTCGTCGGACTTCCTGATAAGCGTCGCCATCTCGACTATCGGCTCGGATGTCTTTTTCTGAGCGCTTTCGTCCTCGGCGGGCTTGCGGCTGTATCGCCTCTCGCGGGTAGGAGCTCCGCCGCCCCCGCCGCCGTTCTCCTCGAGGAAGAGGTTCATGAAGCGCATGAACGGGCTCCTTCCGCCGAACAGGAGTATGACGAGGACAAGGATGACAGCTATCGCGCCGAGGGTGATGAGCAGATTTCGCATCTGCGGAGTCACCGCAAGTATTGTTACTATCTGAGGTGTCATACTGTGTTTCCTTTCAAATTTAGGCAAGGCATAGCCTGCCATAATATGCTAACTTATATTATATAACATTTTTCCGAAATTTGCAAGATATATTTGCAAATTTCTCCGATTTGCGGTATAATTTTACTAAGAGAATAAACATTTTACCACGTCGGAGGGATCCCCAATGCAAAAAATTCTCGGACATATGCGCAAGGCGATACAGCAGTACGACATGATCCGCAACGGCGACAGGATAGCCGTCGGGGTGTCGGGCGGAAAGGACAGCGTTGCTCTCCTCGTCGGACTGGCGCGGCTTCGGAGCTTCATCGGTATCAGCTACGAGGTCACGGCTCTGACCATTGACCCCGCTTTTGGCGGCGTCGCGACCGATTACTCCCCCATTTCCGAGCTCTGCCGCGGGCTCGGTGTAGAGCACGTCGTAGTCCCGACGCAGATAGGCGAGATAGTCTTCGACGCCCGCAGGGAGCCGAATCCGTGCAGTCTCTGCTCGCGAATGAGGCGCGGAGCCCTCACCAACGCCGCAGCGGAGCTCGGGTGCGGCAAGATAGCCCTCGGTCACAACTACGACGACACTGTCGAGACCTTCATCATGAACCTCTTCAACGAGGGACGAATAGGCTGCTACTCGCCCGTGACGACGTTCGACGACAGAGACATCGCGATTATTCGCCCGCTCGTGCTGACAGAAGAGCGCGAGATACGCCGCGCAGTTAAGCGGAACGGGCTGCCCGTGGTGAAATCTGCCTGTCCCGCCGACGGTCACACCAACCGCGAAAGGACGAAGCAACTGATAGCGCAGCTCGAGCGTACCGACCGCGGACTCAAGGACCGACTTTTCGGCGCTCTTGTCCGCGGAGATATCGACGGCTGGGGCATAAAATAGAACAGTTCGATGCATACGCGCAAAAAAGGCTCCCCGTAGGGAGCCTTTAATTATTCATTCAGAATGGCGACTAATGATTAGTCTTCCTTCTTTCTGAGAACGAATGCTGCAAGACCAGCTACTGCAAGACCTGCACCTGTACCGGAAACACCTGTCTGGGGGTTCTTAGTTGTGCCTGTGCCAGCCTTTGTTGTGGAGCCGCTCTTAGTTGTTGTAGAGCCGGTACCTGTTGTGGAAGAACCGGTTGCTGTAGAGGATGTAGCAGCAGAAGAGGTTGTAGCCTCAGATGTTGTTTTAGCCTCTGTTGTTGTAGTAGTTGTAGTTGTAG
>JAUMVH010000140.1 GCA_030530245.1 Ruminococcus sp. | reverse complement strand
GCAACAGGAAAAACGAAGAGACGGGTCAGTGGGAAAAGGTGCCGTTCTACACGATAAACGATACCCTCCCCTACGGACACGGCGAAAAATCAGTATATATCATCTCGGGGTACCTCTACGGCGAGGGCAGGCTGACAAGGGACGAGGCCTGCGCGATACGCTGGCATATGGGCTTCTCGTACGGAAGTATCGAGGAGCGGGGCACCATAGGCAAGGCCCTCGAGATGTATCCGCTCGCCTTCGCGCTGCACGTTGCCGATATGGAGGCTTCGTACTTCCTCGAGGGAAGCGATAAATGAAAACATACAGAAAAACTTTTTAAAGGAGTAGATATTTAATGAACTGGTATGATAACGCCATAATCTATCACATCTATCCGCTCGGATTCTGCGGCGCACCGAAATTCAACGATTTCGGCGACGAGGTGTCCTTCCGCCTCGATAAAGTGCTCGACTGGATCCCCCACTTCAAGGAGATGAACGTCGACGCCGTTTACTTCGGACCCGTCTTCGAGTCCGTGGAGCACGGCTACGATACCGTTGACTTCAAGAAGATAGACCGCCGTCTCGGCGATAACAACTCGTTCCGCTTCATCTGCGACCGCCTCCACGAGAACGGTATCAGGGTCATCCTCGACGGCGTTTTCAACCACGTCGGCAGGAAATTCCCGCAGTTCGTGGACATTCAGGAAAAGGGTCAGGGAAGCGGCTACTGCGACTGGTTCGCGAACCTCAACTTCGGCGGTCAGAGCCCCTGCGGCGACCCCTTCTGGTACGAGGGCTGGAACGGTCACTATAACCTCGTAAAGCTCAACCTGCGCAACGTCGGCGTGTGCGACCATATCATCGACGCCGTCAACTACTGGATAGAGTCGTTCGGTATCGACGGTATACGCTTCGACGCCGCCGACTGCGTTGACTTCGACTTCTTCAAGAGGATCCGCAGCTTCTGCAAGGGCAAGAAGCGCGATTTCTGGCTCATGGGCGAGATAATCCACGGCGACTACAACCGCTGGGCTAACCCCGAAATGCTCGACAGCGTTACCAACTACGAGTGCTACAAGGGTCTGTACTCCTCGCACAACGACAAGAACTACTTCGAGATAGACTACTCCATCAATCGCCAGTCGGGCGCAAACGGCGGTATCTACAGGAATATCAACCTCTACAACTTCGTTGACAACCACGACGTCAACCGCCTCGCGAGCACCGTGAACAACCCCGCGTATCTGCCGCTCATCTATACCCTCGAGTACGCGATGCCAGGTATACCCTCGATCTACTACGGAAGCGAGTACGGCATACAGGGCCGCAAGGAGAACAACTCCGACGACAACCTCCGCCCGTGCCTCCACCTCGCGGATATGGAGCGCGAGAACACCGAGCTCTACAGGCACATCGTCAAGCTCGGACGTATCTACAAGGCTTATCCCGCAATGAGGACGGGCAGCTACGAGCGCATACAGATAACCAACCAGCAGCTTCTCTTCAAGAAGGTGCAGGGCGACCAGACCGTTTACGTCGCGCTCAACCTCGCGGACTATCCGTATGAGTTCAGCTTCGGCACTCACCTCCCCGCACTCGTTGACGTGCTGAGCGCGTCGCAGATAGACGTTGCGGACGGAAACGCGCATATCACGCTCCAGCCGTTCACGTCGATGATAATCGTATCCGACGATATTGTGAATACCGAGCCCGAGGCGGCTCCCGCTCACGAGGAGGCTCCCCACGACGAGACAGAGGTCGAGGTAGGTGCTCACTACCGCCACTACAAGGGCAACGAGTACGAGGTCATCGCAGTAGCCCGCCACAGCGAGAACAACGAGGAGCTCGTCATATACAAGTCCGTCAAGGACGGAAGCGTATGGGCTCGTCCCAAGGCTATCTTCTGCGGCAAGGCAGGCGACGGCACTATCCACCGCTTCACGAAGCTCTGATAACAACGCAAAAAAGCCATAAGGAAGCTCCTGCTCCCTTATGGCTTTTCTTGTGTCCTGCATATGTCAGTCCGAAAGCGCGCCCTCGAGCGACACCGCCGCGGTCGCGACTGCCGTGCCGCCGCTGTAGCGCAGAGTGAACTCGCCGTTGTACTTCTCGCACGTCTTCCCGAGTATCTTCAGCCCGTAGCCGTGTCCCTCGCGGACAGGGCTGTCCCCCGCCTCCATGCCGTCGGCGTAAGGATTCTCGCAGCGGACTATGAAGAACCCGCCCTTTGCCCTGCTTTTCAGCCTGATGTACCTGTCACCGCCCTCGGGGAGCTTCTGACAGCAGTGCACCGCATTGTCGAACATATTCACTATTATCGAGCAGAGCTCGTACTCGTCGAGAGGCAGTGAATCGCAGTCACGCAGGTCTATCTCGGTGTCTATCGACGCCATCGCCTCGTCCTCAAGCTTTATCGTCAGCACGGAATTGACCGTGTTGCTCGCGCAGTAGTTCACGACGCGCACCTCGTCGAGCTTCCTGCGGATATCGCCGATGATGGACGCCATCTCCTCGGTGCCGTCGGAGGAGAGCATATCGTCCGCCTTCTCGAGCTGTGCGCAAAGGTGGCTCTGCAGCGAGGTTATCGCCTCGTATTTGTTCTGCGCGAGCTCGTAGTAGCGCTTGTTGCTCTCAGCCTCTATCGCAGCGTTTTCGAGCTCCGCCTCGGTGCGTATGAACTCGAGCGCCCGCTTGGAGTTGAAGTAGCGCAGATATATCATAATGGACAGCAGCAGCTGGAATATCATCTGAGTCCACACCATCTGGTACGATATATCGCTCCTGTTGGCAGCAAAGAACGCGATTATGAACACGGTGTGCAGCATAATGAACAGCAGTATCCCCCACAGTCCCTTCGTTCGCGAGCTGTTGTGCTCCTTCCGCTTGACGAGCATACATATGACTGTAGCCATCGCCAACATCAGGTCAATGGATATCATCTTGCCGCTCATCAGCACGATATTCATATGGTTCTGTGAGTAAAATTCGCTCGGTGTGACTCCAAATGCAAGACTGGTCAGGAGTAGAGTGAACGGCTCGGAAATTATCGCCACGACCGAAAAATAGATGGACATCCTCAGCTTCTGCCATATATTTTCCCTATAAAAGGTCAGCACGAAGAAATACGTCAGAAACTTTGCCGTCGTCTGCAATACCTCCTCGACCGCGTTCGTCTCGAACAGCATAAAGAGCCTGTGGACGGCGTAGAACAGGGCTGTCCATGCCGTGGTGATGAAGAAGAAGCCGCGCTTGGGGTGTCCGAGCTCGGTGAATATGAAAACGCCTATCGAGAGCTGAAGGTACAGGTTCGCGATGTACATTATCTGCTCGTTCATATCTCGTCCCCCAGAAATTCGATGTAGCGCTGCTTCGACTCCCTGTAGCGGCTCTGGCTGATGGGGAGCTCCGTCCCGCATTTGAGCGTCACCGAGAACCGCCGCAGCGACAGCACCTGCTTCATATTGATGTATATGCTCTGGTGGCAGTGGAGGAAGAAATCGGGCAGCTGCTCCCTGATATCCGCGAGCGTTATGCCGTAGTATTCGCCTATGCACTTCCCGCCGAGGTCGAATATCGCGAGCCGCCGCCTTATGCTCTCCATGTACGCGATATTGCCTAGCGGCAGCGCTATCATCTTTCCGCCCGAGCTTATTTTCAGCGTGCCCACGCTCTGCTGCTTGTACTCGATTATCTGCATCACCCGCCTCACCTTCTCGAGCGTGAAGGGCTTGAGCAGGAACGCGGCAGGGCTCGTTGCGAAGATGTCCTCGCAGTATTTGATATGTGCGGTTATGTAGATGAGGCTGATATCTGGGAAGCGCTCCTGAAGGCTGTCGGCGAAGGATATGCCGTTTTTGTCGTTTTCGAGCTCTATGTCGAGGAAAACCGCCGTGAAGCTCTCCCGCCCGAGCAGCCGCACCGCCTCGTCTGAGGTGACGGCAGTGCTCACCTCAGCGCTGTAGCCGTCGAGCTGACCTATCAGCTTTTTCAGTATATTGCACTGCTCTCTGCTGTCGTCATATATCAGTATCCTTTGCATATTGTCCTCCTGCGCTGTTGATATCGTCCGTATTCGGCACGCTTATGGCGTGTGTGCGGCGCTTTATCTCCTCGAGGAGCTCGCGTGCGTCCGCCTTGCCGTCGGGCTGTCTCGCGAGGGCCTCTACCGCGGTGAGGTGGTTCACGAGGTCGTGGCGTATCATTGATATCTCCGTGTACTTCTCCTCTGCCGCCTTATAGTAGTCGACCTCGCGCTCGCGGTTCTTCTGCATGAGCTCGAGGCTCTGCTTAGCCTGCTCGAGCCGTCTTACCTCGCGTCCGCTGTAGAACTGGTGGAACAGCATGAATATCAGCATGGTCTGCATACCGAACTGTATGATATTGTTCACCTCGCTGAGCGAATTATCGGGATCGGTGTAGTAGAGGTAGAGGTATATCATATGCACGCAGTCAAAGCTCAGCACTATCAGTATATCGCGGACGTAGTATTCCTCCCTTATCCTGCGGTATCTCAGCAGCAGGAAGAAAACAAAGGTCATGAACAGTATCACGTCTACGGCGTATATCCTTCCGACAGCGACGATGTGATTCTCGTTCTGGAAGATGTAGAATTCCGTAACGGGCATTCTGAATATCAGGCATAGTATGCCGACTGTCATCAGCTCCGCCGCTCCGCAGAGTATGATAAATACGGCAGCCGTACAGAAACGCATGAAGGCATTCCCCTCAAAGAAGAGCATTACCGCCGTCTGATACAGCATACACAGTATCATCTGTACAGCGGAAGGCGGCGCGTAGTCGCCGAGGAAATGGAACAGCGTAAACGAGAGGGAATACAGCCCGAACCACGTCACGCACGGCAGAGCAAAGCGCGTTTTTAGCGGAAGGAGCTGTGAATACAGGAATACTCCGATTATCGTCTGGTCGATAAGAGTCAGAAAGTATATTACATAATTCATTGTTTTACCTCGGAAGGATACATCTTTGTTTTACCTATTGATTATACCACTTTTTTACCTCTGAGACAAGCCCGACAGTATGCACAATACCGTAAAAGTCGGCTTCGGATATCCGAAGCCGACTTTTCATACGGTCACGAGCTATGCCCGTCAGGTGAGGTCATATCTCTTCCTTGCCTACGAGGTAGCGTGAGAGGAGTGCGCAGTCACGGTTATTGACGCTTCCGTCGCCGTTGACATCGAGCGCTATCATCTGTATCTCGTCTGCCTCTACTGTATTCGTCTTTGCAACGTATGCATTGAGCTTTGCGAGGTCCTTGTTGTTGACCTTGCCGTCGCCTGTGTAATCGCCCGAGATAATGATAACAGCCGAATCGAGAACTGTTCCGTCAGTGTCGACGAGCTCGACTCTCGCGCCCGTTCCTACGACTGCGTCATCTGCAACAGCCTCGCCGTTTGCGTCCTTGATAACGATATCGTCGTTCGCGAACTGTGCCTTTATCTGAGCGGCAGTATTCTCGTCTGCCTTTACGCCTCTGAGATTTCTTGCGCTGTCGAAGCCTGCCGTAGCCTTGCCGCTGAGCGTAAGACCTGTAACGTGAACATTTACGGAGGCTGTCGAGCCTGTCTCGACTATGGTGACTGTGATAACGGCGTCGCCCACACCGTTTGCGGTTATCCTGCCGTTCTCGTCGACGTCAGCCGCCGCGGTGTTGCTCGATGACCACTTCAGCTCGTACGCCGAGAGCTCCGCGGGAGTAATAGTCGCCGCAAGCTTGTTGTACGCGCCGTCAACTGTGATGTAGATGTCCTTCTTGCGGTTGAGCGATACCTCCGCGTAGGCTTCCTTTGCGATGTACTTCGCGGTTATCGTGGTATCCTCGGATATGCCCTCGCCCGACTTGTCCCAGCCTACGAATACCATATCCTTGTGCTCGGGAGCCGCGGGAGCCTCTGCGCTGCTGAGGTAAGCTACCTCCTGCTCGGAGAGGACTGTACCGTCGTCATCGGTGTATGTCACCTTGAACTTCTTTGATACGTACTTTGCGTACAGAGTCTGTGTCTCGCCGACGACCTCTTCCTTCTCGAAGTACTGCTCCTTGAAGTCCTCGTCAAAGTAGAGCGAATCGTATACGTAGCCCTCTACATCGTCGGAGGTGAAGTCCTTGAGCTTTGAGCCGTGAGCAACGAGGTATACCTTCGTCGAACCGTCAACGCCTGTGTCAACGTCGAAAACGTTTGTCACGGTAACGATGTGATATACCGTGTCGCCATTGTTGATAACGTAGATATAGCTTGATTCGGAGCTGTCGTTGCGGTTTACTGCGCCCGCAAACATTCTGAGCGTGCAGGACTTGCTTATCTCAACGGGCTCCTTGTATTCAGCCGCTGTAGCCGATGTTCTCGGGTCGCTTCCGTCCGTTGTGTACCAGATGACCGCATTTTCGGTCTCGGAGCTGAGCGTCACCTTCTGAGCCGCCGTGTACTCGCCTGTAGCGATGTCAGCCACGGGATCCTCGGTCGTCTCGCTGAAGGTGTATACGGGATAGAGCACAGCTGAATCGTACGTCGCTGTATCGTTCGGCGCCTCGCCTGTCTCTGCATTTACCCAGCCGAGGAAGATGATATCCTTGTTATCCTCTACCTTCTCCTGAGCCTCTTCAAAGTTGATGTTCTCGCCGTTCTCGACCACTACCTCGGAGGCTATCTTGTACTGCTCGAGGTCGATGGTCTCGGAAGCCTCTATCTTATCAGCTATCTTGACCTGCGGGTCGCTTGCGAGGAATGTGACTGTGTACTTCTTGGGCGTGCTTCTTGTAACGACTATCATATCGGAGGCAACAGTTTTGCCTGCCTCGTTGAATTCGTCGATAGTCATTTCGGTCTCGCCGTCCTGAACTACCCACTCTGTGATGTAGCCCTCACTGCCCTCGGGCACGCTGTCGGCGACGAGGTGCTCGCCGTAGCTGAACTTTTTGAGCTCAACGCTCTTTACTTCCCAGTTCACGAATGCAACGGTGTATACCTCTGCCTCGCTCTCGGGCTTGACTATCATATCGCTTCTGATGTTTACGACTGATTCGGACCAGTTCGTGAACCTGCGTCCTGCGGGCACTGTGAGCTTCGCTCTGTCGGGGAGCTCTGCGTTCTCGCCCTCCTTGACTGTCTGCTCGCTGATGACGGTCTCGCCGTCAAAATCAACGAACTTCACGGTATACTCGGGCTTGGGAGCCTTGATGGTACCGAGGCTTA
>JAUMVH010000139.1 GCA_030530245.1 Ruminococcus sp. | reverse complement strand
GCAAGTCTATACCCGCGAACCATAGCAATATGTGCGGCGACATTATGTAGGGGCACTTTCCGAGCACCCTCAGACGACCAAGGGATTATCGGGCGAGCGGAACTCGCCCCTACAAATCGTCAAAACCCAATTCCGACATCAATGGAGGAAAAATGAAGCTATTCAGAAAGAAACACACGCGGGCGGCTCCGCAGATGATCCTGCCCGACAGAGATCGCGGGAGCAATATGACCCTCCCGCCCGAAGCGGGACCGCTCGAAAAGGAGCTCTTCGACAGGCTCAGATATGCCGTGCCCGTCATCGACGCGGCTATAATGAAGATAATCCGCCTCACAGGCGGCTTCAGGCTCGTCAGCTCCGACGAAAGGTATCAGGAGCAGCTCGACCGCTTCTGCGATACCGTGCCCGTAGGTCTCACGGGTACTTCAATCAGCTGCTTCGCGGACGCCTTCCTCGACAGTATGCTCACCTACGGCAGCGCTGTGGGCGAGATAGTCATCGACGAGGACGAGCGCCGTATCGCGGGACTGTGGAACGGCGACGCGACCTCTACGGTCGTATCGGCGGGAAGCTCCCCGTTCGAGCGCAGATACGCCGTACACAGGCAGGACGGCTCCGTCAGGCAGGTCGCCCACCCCGAGCGCATTCTCTACGCCTCGCTGACGGGCGGACGTTCGCTCCTGCGCGGACTTCCCGCAATGAGCAGCATTCTCCTGCGCATATACGAGTGCATAGGTCAGAACTACGACCGCGCAGGCAATGTCAGATACGCCGTGACCTACAAGCCCGAGGGCGGAGCGAGCGATATCGCCTCCACCCGCGAACACGCCATGCAGATAGCCCGCGAATGGGCGGACGGTATGAATTCCGCGAAATATGGCAGAGTGAAGGACTTCGTCGCGGTGGGAGACGTGGACATCAAGGTCATCGGTGCGGACAACAAGCTGTTCGATACGAACGTGCCCGTCCGTCAGATAATGGAGCAGATAATCTCAAAGCTCTCCATTCCGCCTTTCCTGCTCGGGCTCAACTGGAGCTCCACTGAGCGTATGTCCTCTCAGCAGGCGGATATTCTCACCTCAGAGCTCGACCACTACCGCAGGCTCCTCGCGCCCGTGCTGTGCAGTATCGGCGACGCGTACCTGTGCTCGGTCGGCGCGGAGGCGGTCTGCTCGGTAGAGTGGGACAATATCAACTTACAGGACGAGTCGGTCCTCGCGGAGGCAAGGCTCAAAAACGCGCAGGCTCGCGAAATAGAGCTGCGCATAGAAGAAAAGACCAAGTAAACTATACGGAGGTAAATGTATGTATAACGATATCAAACTTGAAAAGGGACTCTACAACCTCAGCGGCAAGTCTTTCACTTCCGCTCTCGAGGAGCTCGACCCGTCCGCCGCTTATATCGGCACGGAGCTCGCCGCCCTCGATGCCTACGAGCGTCAGCTCAAGCGCTACAACATCAGAGTGAGCGGCTCCGAGTGCGACATGGTGGAGAAGTTCTTCGCTTCCACCGAGACAGCCGTGCTCTTCCCCGAGTTCGTATCGCGCTCGATAAAGAAGGGCTTCGACGAGACCGTGCTCTCGGCTATCACAGCCGTAAAAACGGTCAGCGAGAGCAGCCAGTACCTCGGCTGCGTGCTCGACGACTCCACTGCCTATACCACTACCGCTCAGACAGTGGCTCTCCCCGCTTCCACAGTGACAGAGGGCACTACTGCCGTAACTCTCGAGAAGATAGGCAGACTCATCAACGCCTCCTACGAGGCTATCCGCAAGCAGCGCCTTGACGTGTTCGGCGTAATGCTCAGAAGCATTGGCGTGAAGCTCGCGAATACGGTCGTAAGCAAGGCTGTTGCCGTTCTGAAGGCGAGCGCTGCGGGCGTATCCACGTCCTCGCTCAGCTACTCCGACCTCGCCGACCTCTACGGCAAGTTCGACAACTTCAATATGACGACAGTCCTCGCCTCCCCCGCCGTTGCCTCCAAGATAGCGGCTATGGACCAGCTCAAGGACACAAGGGCTAAGGCTGACGGCAAGATAATACTCCCCTTCGGCTCGGAGCTCGTGAAGTCCGCCGCTGTGGACGATGCCTCAGTCATCGGTCTCGACAGGGACTTCGCACTCGAGTTCATCACCAGCACCGGTCTTATCCTCGAGACCGACAAGCTCATCGACCGCCAGCTCGACCAGATAACCGTTTCCGTTACCTGCGGATTCAGGAAGATAACTCCCGACGCGGTAAAGGTGCTCACTATCACGGCGTAAGTGCAGGGGCGGATATTATCCGCCCGCACACAAGAAGCAAGAGCATAGAGACAAGAGGCAAGATGTAGGGGCGATGCCCACATCGCCCCGCCAATCATACCGACAAACCCGCTGCAACCAAATGTAGGGACGCGCATTGCGCGTCCGCCAAATCACGTACACGTCAACGGTAACACCTTGTAGGGGCGCATTCCGTGCGCCCGTGAACAGCCGACAAACTGTCGGGCGAGCGGAACTCGCCCCTACAATCTGTTGACGCTGTAAATGCGGACGACCAATGGTCGTCCCTACAAAGGTTTTTATCATCAGCGTAAAAGGAGGAAACAATGACAAAGGAAATCCTTGACAAGATCAACAAGTTCACGAGGCGGGAATTCTCCGCGGACGAGCTCTACACGTTCTCGGTCATTCTCTGCGACAACGAGATAGACCGCGACTGCGAACGCTTCTCCGACGCCGCGCTCGAAAAGCTCAAAGCCCTCTTCGTCGGCAAAACTGGCATTTTCGACCACGAGGCTTCCACCTCCAATCAGAACGCCCGTATCTTCGAGACTGAGCTCGTCACCGACGAGAGCCGCAAGAACAAGTGCGGCGAGCCCTACAAGTACCTCAAAGCGTCCGCCTATATGGTGCGCACCGAGGACAACAAAAACCTCATCGCCGAAATTGAGGGCGGCATAAAAAAGGAGGTCAGCATATCCTGCTCGGCAGGCAGGCGCAGGTGCTCCGTATGCGGGTGCGATAAGGCGCTGCAGAGCTGCTCCCACGTCAAGGGCAAGACCTACGGCGGACGGCTCTGCCACGTCGTTCTCGACGACATCACCGACGCCTACGAGTGGAGCTTCGTGGCTGTCCCCGCGCAGGTCAACGCGGGCGTGACGAAGCGCTTCACCGACGAGGGCGATAACAAGTCCGCAGGCGACTCCGCGACCGAAAACGAGCGCCTGCTCCGCTGCGAGATTCGCAGGCTCGCGTTCATCTCGGGCGGCAAGACTGCGGCTTTTGCGGCGGAGCTTGCGGCTCACGGTATGAACGAGGTGCAGCTCGCAGGCATGAAGAAGGCTTACGAGAAGCTCGCGGGTCACGGCAAGCCCGAGATACAGCTCGCGACCGAGCCCGGGAACGAGCAGCAGACCTCCTCGTTCAAGCTTTAAGGAGGATAGTATGGGTATAAACGTAAACAACGTAAATACGCTGTTTGAGCTGTTTTCGGGCGAGTCCGCCGACTCGGAGTGGGCTCCCGTCGTGACTATGGCTGTCTCCGAGGTGACAGCCATGCTCCTGCCCGACGCCGACGACACCGACACCCGCCTCGAATTCCTCGCGGCAGCCGTCGCGAACTACCGCACGCAGGAGATAAAGCTCTCCTCGGGCAAGGCGGAGTACGAATACGTCGGCAAGATGAGCAGCGGCGGCGTGAGAGCTTCCCTCACGGGAGCAGAAACGCTCATGCGCGAATACGTGCAGATGTGCAGCGGCCTCATCAACGCGAAGACCTTCATCTTCGAGACCATACCACCCAAGGAGGGATAATATGCACGATATACTCAGTCAGTTCAGGGCGGAGCTCCTCGCGGCGGGAAACGAGAACGTATACCTCGCCTTCGACGCGCTCCCCGTCCGCAGCAAGGGCGAATACTTCACAGTGCTCGGCATAAAGAGCTTCGAGGCGAGCGCGCCCGTCTACTCGCAGTACACCGTCTTTCTGCCCTTCAAGGCGGAGACGGAGGTGAGCGTTTACGCTCCCGAATCAGAGAATATGCAGTCGCTCTACCGCTGCTTTGAGAGCAGCGTCCGCCCCGCTCTCGACGCCATGACGAGCATGACCACGCGCGTGTGCAGGCTCAGCATAAAGCACGACAGCAACCTCAGACGCCTCGTGCTCACGGCGGGAGTATCAGTCAGCGGCATTCGCAGGATAGCGAGGGACAGCGATGAGTGAGATATGTTCACGCGAGGCTGTGCCCGTAACAATAGGTCAGCTCACGCTGTACTGCGAGAGCTTCCGCGCGTCCGCCAATACGGTGCTGTATGAGCAGCCGACCGTCATCGGCGGCACGGTCATCACCAACAAGTGCGCAAAGGCGGCGAAGCTCACGCTCGCGGGCAGGATATACTGCGGCGGCGGCGACCTCGACGTGCTCACCGAGATAAACAATATGAACGGCTCGGCGGGATATTCCGTGGTGTACCGCGGAGTGCGCTTCCCCGACTGCACGGTGCAGGGCTACACCGCCGAGGACAAGGGCGACGATATGCTCTACGTCACGCTGACCCTCGCCGCCGTCAGCCCCGCTCAGAACGCGGAGGAAAACGCATGACTGCTACACTTTCGATAAAATCGCCAAATGCCAGCGACACCGTTTTCAAGGTGCTCGCCTTCACGTTCAGCAAGGACGTATATACGCCGTTTACGCAGCTCACCGTCGAATTTGAGGCGCATACCGCCGTCCCCGAGAGCGCACAGATGGCGTGGTTCTACGTCAACGGCAGCTTCATCCACCGCGGCTATATCGACACCTTCCGCATTACCGAGAAAGGCGGCTTCCGCCGCGGCGTCATCACCTCGCGCGGGTTCACCTCGCAGTACCTTCAGAATCAGCTCGCCCCGGGACTGTACACCAATATGTCTCTCAACGACCTCATGGACGACTATATGCAGCTCCCCTACGTCACGCACGAGGACTGCGATACCGCAAGCTATATCTTCGTCAAGAACGGCTCTACCCAGTGGGACGGTATCGTCAATATCGCGTTCAAGGTCTACGGGAAGCACCCTTATATCCGCGGCACGAACTGCGTTATGGTAAACCGCGACAGCGAGGCGAAGACCTTCGCCTACTCCGAGGCGAGTATGCTCTCGCGCGGCACCGAGCGCGACACCCGCAGCCTCGTCTACTACTGGAGCATGGAGGATATGCAGGGTCAGCACGGCAGCTATACCCTCTCCGAGCCCGACGCCTACGACAACTTCATCTACCGCAGCCGCTACTTCGAGCTCGACAGGCGCTTCCTCTACGACCCGCAGAAGGCACTCGAATTCCGCGATAAAATGGCTATGCGAGGCTGGAAAAACAGCTTCTTCACCTACAGCGGCTACCGCGGCGAGGACCTCTTCGACACCGCGACCGTCGGCGGCGTTTCAAGCGATATCACCTCCGTCCGCATAACGGGCAGCAGGAACGGTATCATCACCGAAATAGGCTCGTATACCGATAAATTCGTCGGCGTGCAGTGACCGTATCCGACGCGCGGGAATAAAATGAAACGTGAGTGCGATAAATCGGATTTATCGCACTCACTCAGTTAATAGTGAATAGTGAAAAGTGAAGAGTGAATAATTATGGTATCGCCTTCGGCGATGGATTTTTAAAATGTGCCGTCAGGCACACCGCAACTATTCACTATCCACTCTTCACTGTTTCTGAACGGGGGTGAGTGCTATCGCACAGACAGTCCTTAGCTCACTGCGCGAGGGCGATACCTGTACAGTGCGCAGGCTCGAAAACCACGGCAATATGCGTCAGCGGCTCGGCGAGCTCGGCTTCGTCGGCGGGACACGCGTGACCTGCCTCCAGCGCAGCTTCATCGGCGACCCCGCCGCCTATTTCGTCAAGGGCGCCGTCATCGCCCTGCGTAACTCCGACGCTGACGATATTGTTGTTGATATATTGTGATTCGGTATTATTGCAGGGGCGGATATTACCCGCCCGCATACAAGAAGCAAGAGCATAGAGACAAGAGGCAAGATGTAGGGGGCGATGCCCACATCGCCCCGCCAATCATACCGACAAACACGCTGCAACCGAGTGTAGGGGCGAGTTCCGCTCGCCCGCCAATTTGTCGGCGGCGGTCGGGGCGATGTGGGCGTCGCCCCCTACAACACGTGTCAGGCGTTTGTTCTGCAAGGCGCGGGCGCACGAAATGCGCCCCTACATTCAACCGAGTCCTCATATCATAAGTTTGCACTAAATAACACGGTCGAATGACACAAAATTAACAAAGTTTGCCGATAACGTAAAATTTTCGTTTACAGCTATTGCAAGTTAGAAAAAGCTGTGCTATAATAAATATGTGTGCAGTTTTGCACGGCTTACTTTGTACAGAGAGGGAGTGCGCTTTATGGTGACTGTTGAAAACCATATCGGCAAGATTTCCGTTACCGAAAAATATCTCACCGAGCTCATACGCCACGCTGTGTGCGACTGCTTCGGCGTTGCCGATGTGTGCAGCGTGAACACGTTCCGTTCGGCGGTCTCATCGCTGACGGGAGGCAGAATGTGCAAGCGCAAGGGCGTGCTCGTGCGGACCGATAAGGACGGCGGGCTCATCATCGACCTGCATATCAAGGTCACTTACGGCACGAATATCGCTGCCGCTGTGAACAGCATTACCCATAAAATTACATTTACGATAGAGGAATCGGTAGGCGTGGACGTCAGCAAGGTCAATGTGTACGTCGACGATATGAACTGCTGAGCGATTGGGAGGAAATAGAACGTGATAAACGGTGCTTTATTCAGAGACGCTGTTATCTCTGCCGCGATCACCCTGAATAACAGGAAGCGGGAGGTCGACGAGCTGAATGTTTACCCCGTGCCCGACGGCGATACGGGTACCAATATGTCGATGACCATCGGCAACGCGGTCGAGGAGCTGAAAAGAATGCCCGACAACGTGAAGGTGTGCGACGTGGCTTCGGCGGCGGCTTCGGCTCTGCTGAGAGGCGCGCGCGGCAACTCGGGCGTTATCCTGTCGCTCATATTCCGCGGAATATCGAAGGGACTTGCAGGTCTCGACGAGGCGGGCTGCGATGACTTCGCACGGGCTCTCGAGCTCGGCGTGAAGGCGGCTTACAAGGCGGTCATGAAGCCTGTCGAGGGCACTATCCTCACCGTTTCCAAGGCGGCTGCCGAAAAGGCAAAGGAGAGCGCGCTCTCCAACAGCAGCGACGTCATCTTCTGGGCGGACGTCTGCGCGGAGGCTGAGGCTACGCTCGCTAAGACGACGGATATGCTCCCGCAGCTGAAAAAGGCGGGCGTCGTGGACGCCGGCGGTATGGTATTCACAATAATCATAAAGGCGATGTACGAAATCTTCAGCGGCGGCA
>JAUMVH010000138.1 GCA_030530245.1 Ruminococcus sp. | reverse complement strand
AAATGCCTTTAAAAAGCTGTATTAAGGCATTTTTGAGTTGTTGAGCAGACATTAAGTAGTAATAACGTTAATAATTCAAGTATAGTCATCTTAACTCTGCCGCCCTTATATCCTATGGCGGCATACCACTCGTGCTCAGACAGTATCCTGCCTCGCACTCGGGCAACCCCGTTTCCGAGGGAAAGAATAGAACCGCCTACCGTTATGCAGTACCCATGTTATTATATCATTTTCCGCGGGCGCTGTTAATCTCGCTGTTTCTGCGTATCAGCCCGTATACGAACACTCCCGCGCAGGCTATCGCTGTGCCCGCGAGGTAGCTCCACAGGTCCTCGACCGCGAAGCTCGTCCCGATGAGAGTGCGCAGGAAAGGGCTCTCTATGCCGAATTTATCGGCAAATCCCCACTTCTGCACGAACTCCACCGCGAATGCGAACGCGAGCAGGCAGAGGTTCACGAGATAGTGGTTGTTCCTGCCGCCGAGCACCGCCTGCACAAGGCAGTACAGCACCCACATCACGATGACGTCGCCGCCGTAATAGCGGATAAAGTTGCCGTGCTGAGTCAGCGCGATGAGCACCTCCACGCCCACGAGCAGCACGAATATGATGATGTACGGAAGCCGCCTCTTCATACGTCAAGCTCCTTTGCAAGGTCGGGGAAAACGCCGAGACTCCGCCGCAAAATGCCGTTCATGCACGCGATAGCCGTGCCGTAGTTCGTGAACGGCACGCCCGCAGCTTCGGCGGTGTTCCTGCGGTGGAGCATCTCCCGCTCGTTGAGCATACAGCCTCCGCAGTGGATAACGAGCGCGTACCGCGAGAGCTCCTCGGGGAAGTCACGTCCGCTCGAAAGCTCGATATTCAGGCTCTTTCCCGTGTATTTCTTCAGCAGTGCGGGGAGCTTCACCGCGCCGATGTCGCCGCACTGGCGGTGGTGGGTACAGCCCTCGGAGATGAGGACGGTGTCGCCGTCGCGGAGAGTGCGGATCTTAGCAGCTCCCCTGACTGCGGCTTCGAGGAAGCCCTTGTAGCGCGCCATCAATATCGAAAACGACGTGAGCGGCACGTCCTCGGGGACTATCTTACTTACCATGCCGAAGACCTGACTGTCCGTGACGACCATTTTCGGCGGCTTTGCGAGACACGCGAGTGCGTCCGCAAGCTGTCCCTCCTTGGCGAAGACGGGGATAGCGTCGGCATCGAGAATGTCGCGGAGGGTCTGCACCTGCGGCAGTATCATGCGTCCCTTGGGCGCGGAAGCGTCTATCGGCGTGACGAGCACGACGACATCGCCCGCGGAGATGAGGTCGCCGATGATACGGCGCTCGCTGACGGCATTTTTCGCGAGGGCGCCTATCATCTCCTTGAGTTCGAAGATGTTGCTCCCGTCAGCCGCGCTGACCGATATTTCGTTGTCTGCGGCTATCTCCGCGCCCGTGATGTCGGACTTGTTATGCGCGATGATGTAGGGCAGCTCGCGCTCGCGGAAGAGCTGTATCAGCTCGTTGTCGCAGTCGCTCAGACCCGCGCTCCCGTCGACCACGAGCACAGCTATATCGGTCTTGGCGAGAATCTGCCGCGTCTTTTTCACGCGGAGCTCGCCGAGCGCTCCCTCGTCGTCGAAGCCGGGGGTGTCGATTATCTCGACGGGACCGAGCGGCAGGAGCTCCATCGCCTTGTAGACGGGGTCGGTGGTAGTGCCCTTGACGTCGGAGACGACGGCGAGTTCCTGCCCCGTGACGGCGTTGACGAGGCTGGACTTGCCCGCATTGCGCCGTCCAAAGAAGCCGATGTGTATCCTCTCGCCCGAGGGCGTATCGTTAAGGCTCATAGTAATACCTCCGTTTATTGCGGAACGCCGAGGGCGGCGTTCCCTACATTAATGAATCGCGGCGTTTTCTACCGTTCTGAACAAATTACGGCGCGAAACCGAAAGTTTCGCTCAAGCCTTTTCAAAGGCTTGCGGGTCGAGGGCGGAGCCCTCGCGGGGGCAAGGGGCGGAGCCCCAAACCCGTAGGGCGCTCTGCAAGGGGATGAATTTCAAAACAGTCCAGTGGACTGTTTTGAAAGATAAGCTGTGTACCAAATCTTTGATTTGGTTTTCACAGCTATATGCAGCAAAGCCGTAGGGGAGGCTCTGCAAGAGAGAGCCTCCCCTTCTTCCGTTCCGTAATTGCTTGCCCGCGGAATTATTCCGCGCAATAACACAATGCCTTTCATTTGCGTGACGTCGAGGACGCCGTCCCCTGCATCACGTCGCCGCAAGTTGTTTTGTAATTTGCGGACACCCAAAGGGCGCCCCTACGATTCATAGCCGCAAATATATCAGAATAACGGCGGGCGCACGGAATGCGCCCCTACATAGTTCTCTTAGAACTCCAGCTGGTCGATGACGCTTCTGAGAGCCTTTGCGCTCTCGCGGAGCTTCTCCTCCTCGACCTCTGTGAGCTTGGGGAATACCTCCCTGCCTATGCCGTTGCTGCCGATAACGCAGGGCAGGCTGAGACAGACGTCGCTTATGCCGTATCTGTTGGGCACGAGTGACGATATCGTCATGATATTATTCGTATCGCGCAGGATAGAGTCGCATATCTTGTTTACGGTCATCGCGATGGCGTAGAAGGTCGCGCCCTTGCGCTTGATGACCTCCGCACCCGCCTTGCGCACCTCGTCGATTATCTCGTCCTCGTTGATGTCGGCGTGGTTCTGGTCGGCGCAGTACTCCTCCATTGGGATACCCGCGATATTGGTGAGCGACCACGGAATGAACGAGGAGTCGCCGTGCTCGCCGAAAACATAGGCGTGGACGCTGTTCGGGCTGATACCGAGGTGGTCGGCGATGCTCGAACGGAGACGCGATGTATCGAGTGCCGTGCCCGAGCCTATTACCTGATAGGGCGTGAGCTCCGTGCACTGGAGTATCGTATACGTGAGGACGTCAACGGGGTTGCTGACAACGACGTATATGGCGTCGGGAGCAAAACGTGCCACCTGCGGCATAACGTCCTTGATGATGTTTACGTTGGCCTGCGCGAGGTCGAGACGTGTCTGACCGGGCTTTCTTGCGAGCCCGAGGGTGACTACGACTATATCCGAATCGGCAGCGTCCTCGTAGGTGCCGTCCTTTATCTCTACGTTGTGACCGAAGGACACGCCCTGACGTATATCCATAGCCTCGCCCTTCGCCTTTTCCTTATTTATGTCAATGAGGACAATATCGGTACACGTACCCGCGACAGCGAGGGTATACGCGACTGTAGCGCCGACGTTTCCCGCGCCGAGTATGGTTATCTTTGTTCCGCCCTTATTATCTCCCATGGTGATTACCTCCATTTATTCCGCAAAAATTGCAGTATGGTATAACTCTATTATAGCATACGCGCAGAAAATATCAAGCAGTATCGGTAAAAAATTCGATAAAATCGTAAAAACAGACAAAAAACGTCTTATTTTTAACAATCTTTTATCATCGGAGCTCCGCGCGCTGTCAGTCGTACTCGTCGAGGAAGTGGTGGTACTCATCGCCGTCGTGGTAGGAGATGAGGGTGCGCAGGTTCACGTTCTCGGGGCTGCGGAAAATGTTCATCTCCACGGCGGGATTGGTCTTTTTCAGCTCGGCTATCAGCGCCTTTATCTCGGCGCGCTTGGAGCCGCTCTCGCCCTTCTGCTCGGTGACTCTGCACGCACAGCGTATGAATTCGAGCCCGTTGAAGTCCCGCCACGCGATGATGTCAGCCTCGCGGACGAGGTAGAGCGGGCGTATCAGCTCCACACCCTCGTAGTTCTCGCTTTTCAGGCGCGGCATCATGGTCTGCATCTGCGAGCCGTAGAGCATACCCATGAGTATCGTCTCTATCACGTCGTCGAAGTGGTGACCGAGAGCTATCTTGTTGCAGCCGAGCTCCTGCGCCTTCTTGTACAGCCAGCCGCGCCGCAGTCTCGCGCAGAGGAAGCACGGGTGCTTCTCCTCCTTCTCCGCGGACTCGAATATCCGCGTGGAATAGACCTTCGCGGGTATCCCGAGAAGCTGCGCGTTCGAGAGTATCCTTTGCAGGTTCTCGGGCGTATACCCGGGGTCCATGATGACGTACTCGACCTCGAAGGGTATCTCGTTGTTGCGTTTGAGGCGGGCTATGCACTGAGCCATGAGCATCGAGTCCTTGCCGCCCGAGATACAGACGGCTATGCGGTCGCCCGCCTCGATGAGCCTGTAGTCGCGGACTCCGCGGCGGAACTTCGTCCATATGTTCTTCCCGAAGTGCTCCGTGATGGAGCTGCTGATAGTGTTGTCCATAGTCTCGCCTCCTATGTAAAGATTATATCGCGAAGTCGGGAAGGTGTCAAGACGGCGCGGGATATGCACAAAAGCGGCACGCTCGCGCTCGGAGAGTGCACTATCCTGCATAGTTTCGCCGAAAACAGCGCAAAATCACACAAAAATGATACGATATTTGATTGAATTATCCGAAATTATAAGGTATAATCTAAAATAGGGAAATATTAGTTTCGTGTGCAAGGGCTCTGCCCTTGACCCGCTGGGGTGACTCCCCACAGTGTGGGGAGATGTCAGCGAAGCTGACAGAGGGGACGGGCTGTTCAGCCGCCCCAGACCCCGTCGGGGAGCGCACTCCCCGAACCCCATATTTCGCGCACTAATCGTTCTGAAGCGGAAGTGTTTTCCGCGCGGCATTGGATAATAATTCCGAATTACAATTACGCATTGCGCATTACGAATTACGCATTAATTAAACGGAGGGATAATCATGAACAAAAACATCAGACGGCTCACCGCCGCACTGACGGGTATCGTCACGGTGCTCGGCGGAGCCTCCGCGGCTCTGCCCTCGGGCGGCGCGGGTACGGCTAATGCCGCGGGCAGGCTCGTCGCCTTCCCGGGTGCGGTCGGCGGCGGCAAGTACGCCACGGGCGGACGCGGCGGACAGGTCTACCACGTCACCAACCTCAACGACAGCGGCGAGGGCTCGTTCCGCGACGCGGTGAGCAAGTCAAACCGCATCGTCGTATTCGACGTCGGCGGCACTATCGAGCTCAAGAGCGCGGTATCGGCTGTCAGCAACATCACCATCGCGGGACAGACCGCTCCGGGCGGCGCGGGCATAACGCTGAAAAACTACAAGATGGCGTTCGGCGGCGACAATATCATCTGCCGCTACCTGAGCTCACGCCCCGGACCGTACAATGCCACCAGCTCGGGCAACGACGCGTGGGGCGGCTCCAAGGGCGCTAACTGTATCGTCGACCACTGCTCCATAGGCTGGGCTTCCGACGAGCAGTGGGGACTCTACTCCAACAACAGCAACTACACCGTGCAGTACACCGTCATCGGTCCCGCGAACTCGTGGGGAGGACACGACAAGGGCATTCACGGCTTTGGCATAATGATGGGCAACAGCAATCTCACCTACGACCACAACCTCATTATCCACAACGTTTCGCGCAACTTCCGCGGCAAGATACCGGGTACGGGCGTCGCAGACTTCACCAACAACATCATCTACGACTGGGGCTATCAGACCGCATACGGCACCATCGGTCACGTCAACTACGTCAACAACACCCTCAAGGCGGGCAACTCCACCACGGGCGGCTACAACTATATCCACGTCGACAGCACCACCAAGCCCGAGAACTTCAAGGTCTACTGCGCGGGCAACCGCCTCATCAACAAGGACGGCTCGCTCCACGGCATAACCTACAACAACTGGGACGGCATAACCGTCAAGGACGGTATCGGCATAACCAAGGACAACCTCAAAACGTCCGCGCCGTTCGCGATAGACAACAGCGGTGAGAACGTCTCCACCGCCACCACCTGTGAGAGCGCGGAGGCTTCCTACGAGCACGTTATCAGCTTCGCGGGCAACGGCATATCGCCCGACAAGCGTACGGCTATCGACCGACAGTGCGCCGCCGACGCCAAGAACGGCACGGGTACCTGCTCGGGTACAGCCGCGTATGACGGCTCTGTCTCCGACCTCAACAAGTACAGCATAAAGTGCGGCGTGACCTACTCCTACCCCGCCCCCGTCACGACCAAGGAGATCACCGACTCCGACAACGACGGCATGGCTGACGACTGGGAGACAGCGCGCGGTCTCGACCCGACCGACCCCACCGATTACGCGGGCGACTACTGCGGTCAGGGCTATATGAACATCGAGTACTACATCAACGACCTCACCGTGAACTCCTTCCCCGAGGGCGTTGTCACGCTCTCGCCCGAGAGCGACGCTCCCCCTCAGCCGTCTGTTCCCGCAGTTTCGGCGTTTGAGACGATAGAGGCGGAGTCCTATTCAGAGCAGGAAGGTATCCGCACCGAGGACACCGCTGGCGGCGGACAGAACATCGGCTTCGTCGAGAACGGCGACTGGGCAATGTACCGCAAGGTCGACTTCGGCGACGGCGCGCTGAGTTTCAAGGGCAGTATCGCGGGAAATGCCGCGGGTATCGAGCTCTACCTCGACAGCATGAACGGCTCTCCTGCCGCGAAGATAAGCTTCGCGGGCACGTCGGGCTTCACCGACTATCAGCCGTTTGAGACGAATACCCCCGCAATTTCGGGTATCCACAACCTGTATGTGAAGTTCACGGGCGGCGAGGGCTACCTCGTGAACGTGGACAGCTTCGTCTTCGGCGCGGAGAAGGTGCCGCTCAGCGGCGACCTCTTCAAGGACGTCAAGGTCAGCGAGCAGGCGCTCCCCGACTCGTGGAGCATAGGCAAAAACGCGGACACGGGCTCGCTGATATTCGGCGACCGCGACTTCACGATAGTTCAGACCAACCTCACGGGCGCGGAGATACTGATGACGGCGTGCAGTGCCAAGGGCACCAAGGGCGACACCGCCACCTTCACCGCGGGAGCCGATATGACGCTCCACATCGCGCTCGACAGCCGCGTTGAGAAGACTCCCGACTGGCTCGCGGACTACACGATGATGCGCACGCTGATGACCGCCACGACCGACCTCAGCTTCGTGATATACGACAAGCACGTCAAGAAGGGTGAGACGGTCACGCTCGGAAGCAACGGGCAGACCAATCTGTGCGTGAACTTCTTCGCGCTCGCGACTCCCGACGAGGTGCCGCAGAAGCTCGTCGGCGATATCAACGACGACGGAGAGATAGGCGTTGCAGACCTCGTGAAGCTGAGCGCTCATCTGCTCGGCAAACAGGCACTCACGGAAGATGAGGCTTCAAGAGCCGACATCATAGCCGAGAGCATCATCGATACGTTCGACCTCGTGGCGCTGAGACAAGCTGTCATCAATCAATAAAACTGCAAAAGGCGTTCCCACACGGGGAGCGCCTTTTTTGTGGGACGCTGTCCCACACCCTGCCAGAGGCTCTGCCTCTGGACTCCGCTGGGGCTTTGCCCCAGACCCC
>JAUMVH010000137.1 GCA_030530245.1 Ruminococcus sp. | reverse complement strand
CGCCCGTCGCTCCGACATCTGTTTGCGGGCGAACCCGCGTGTTTGCCCGCCGTTCCGACATCTGTTTGCGGGCGCACACATGGGTGCGCCCCTACGTCTGACATTGAAAAAACGGTCAAGGGAAGTTCCCTTGACCGTTTTCCGTTAGTCGCAGTCGCTCATCGTGTTGCCCGACTTGCTGTCGTGGCTCTGCTCGGAGGAATGTGTGTCGGACTGCTTGTGCTGGTCGTTCTCAACGTCGACACTGTGCTTCTTCTTGCTCATGATGATTCACCTCGAAAGATTATTTCGGACTATGTCCTGATGATAGTATGAGCAGAAATCCCGCGTTTATTCAGTGAGGTCGAGCGTGAATTCGGTGATGTAGCCGAAGCTCTGATGTCCGTACTGGTCGTCGAACTCGACGGAGCCGTTTTCGTTGGACTGGCAGTTCTTGTCGCCGACCTTAATCGTCAGCGTCTTTGAATCTGTCGATACGGACGCGCTCGCCCATTCGCCGTCGGGCATATCAATGGGATTCATCGGCAGACCCTCGATGTAGTTGCCGTCCTCGTCGAATACGAACATCAGCGGGTGAACATAGTGAGCCTTACCGTCCTCTGTACCGTTCATTATCTCTTCGTTCATTGCGATGTCGTAGCTCTCGGGATAGCCGCCGCGGCAGAGCATCATCGCTGGCGAGATGCTGTATACCGTGAAGTAGAAGCCGTCCTTTTCGGCGGTCTTGTTTATCTTGCGTACAAGGCTCGTATCGGCGGTGACATTTTCGCTGAGCTCGAGCCTGCCGTCGTCGTGTCCCTCCATGATGTAGTAGCTGTGCGGCGTGTCGGTATCGTAGTCGTAGGTCGATATCTCGTTCGACCATATGCTCGTCAGCGTGACCTTGACCTCGGCTGTGTCGTCGAAGCGTGCCTCACAGGGGAGTATGCACGTCATACTGCCCGTGAAGCTGTTGTTCTCGCCCTCGTCGATGACGAACGTTCCCCACCAGTCCGTCATGAGGTTCTGTCCGTCGTAGCTCTTGGGGTGTATCTGCTCGCCGTTGATTTCAAGAGTAGCCGTGAAGCCGAGCTGGTTAAGCCCCTCCTCGTTGCCGCTTGCCATTTCGCCCGTGAAGCCGAGTATCATCTCCAAGCCGTCGTAGTACGCGCTGTCGAGGTCTACGCTGAAGCAGTCGTTCTCGGCGTGGCTGACCTCCTCGAACTTGGCCGCGTGGGGAGCTATCTTGTCGTACTCGTTGCGGTCGTACTTGTCGAGCGGACCTGTGTAGCCGTTGTCGTAGGTGATAGTCCTGTCGCGCTTGTCGGTGAGCTTGTCGAACGCGCCGAGCTTAGACGCCGCCGCGACTGTGCCTCCGCACGCTGCAAGAGCCGCGGCTGACACGACGGCGATTATCCTGCCTATAGGTCTATGCTTTATCTTTCTTCTGTTGTGTGCGTTTTTCATGTTCATTACCTCTTCTCTGCACCTGTCGCTCGGATAAATGCGGTCGGTGACCCTTTTGTAATCGTCCATATTCATAAGCACATCTCCTTGCCCAAAGATTTTTTCAGGAGCCTCCGCGCCCTGTAGAGCTGAGTTTGTACGGCAGTTTCGCTCCTGCCCGTTATTTTAGCGGTCTCCGCCGCGGAATAGCCCTCGTAGTAGTAGAGATGTATAACAAGTCTGTACTTCGGAGGAAGCTCCATGACCGCGTGGTATACCGCGCTCTCCTCGGGAGTCTCGTATACGAGCTCCGCCTCGTCGAGGGGTACCGAGTTGTAGAAATACCTGTATCTCGCCGAGCGGAACAAGTCCCTGCACTTGTTCGCCGCTACTCTCATCAGCCACGCCTTTTCGGCTTTGTCGTCGGGGAAGCTCACGTTCGCCTGAAAGCGTTTGATGAACGTCTCCTGCACGATGTCCTCGGCGTCGGCTGAGTTCTTGCAGTAAGCGAACGCCGCGCGGTATACGGCACTGCTGTACTTGTCGTATATCAGCGCCATTTCGGTATCGTTCACGGCTTCATCTCCTTTAGTTTGTTTTAGGTGCTTCCCTTAACGTAAAAAGCGGGCTACCGAGCTATAAACTTGAGGTTCATAAATGACTGCCTGCGAATCCGCCAAAGGGGGCTCCCCTTGAAGCGCTTCTACTCTATAAACGAAACAGGGTGGCTGAATATCACACGATTCTGAAAAATTGTAGGGGCGGACCAATGTGTCCGCCCGCAAGCATACCGACAAACCGGCGGATGGACGGGCGGAACTGCCCCTACGCTCCGTCATTGTGTTGGCGGACGCCCGATGGGCGCCCCTACAATTTGTTTTGCGGGCAGAAAAATGTAGGGGCGGATATTATCCGCCCGCAAATACACGGACAAAACGGCGGACGGGCGGACACGCGGGTCCGCCCCTACGAAATGCGGTCAATTCTAAAAACGTAGGGGCGGATATTATCCGCCCCAAAGTTCATTTTATTGTATTACGTTGATGAATTTCAGCCAGAATCTGCGCAGAGGCTTCGATTCGGCGTAGAGCTTCTTCGCAAATTCGCTTACGAACTTCATATGCGCCTCAGCCTCAGCCTTGTCGGGCACCTCCTCGGAGAATGCCGCGCGCAGAGCCGCGTCCGTGCAGGCGGTGAAGCTTCCCTCGGGGAAGAGCCTGCCGCCGAGAGCCCTGTCGACCTTCGCCGCGAACTCCATGAGCGATTCGCCCTCGCGTTTGATGTCCATTATGCCGAGGAGCTTCTCGGCGTATCCGTAGATGTAGCGCATACGCTTCGCAGGCTCGCCCTCGGTGAGATGCTTCCGCCTCAGCCATAGGATAAGCGCGCGCCTGAGCAGTGCCGCTCCTATGAATGCCGCGATGAGCAGTATCGTGTAGAACGTGTACTTGACCGCGGGCGAGACAGCGATATGCCTGAGAGAGCCTCCTCTGCCGATACCCGCTCCGCCCGTGGATACGGCGGTAGTGGACGCGGACGTCATCGCGGCAGTCGTGGTCGCATTTGCGGTGGTGCTGCTCTGCGGACGGCGCGTATTCGTCGTGGTATCGCCCGATGTAGTCTCGGTGACGGCGGTGGTCGTCGTCGAATCGGTATTTGCCTCGGTGGTCGCGGCAGTCGTGGGCGTGGTGTCTATCGACTGCGCCGAATAGCCCGCCGTGAATTCGTAAGGCACCCAGCCGTAGCCGCTGAGGTAGACCTCCACCCACGCATGGCTGCGGTTGTCCTTGACGTCTATCTTGTAGGTCTGGAAGGCGGGGTGCACGTAGGCTTCGTCGAAGTCGTCGCCGACGATGACGTAGCCCGTCGCATAGCGGGCGGGTATGCCTGCCATTCTCGCGAGTATAACTCCCGCGGAGGCGTAGTGCGTGCAGTAGCCCTTGTGGTTCTCGAACAGGAAGTAGTTGACGAAGTCGCGGTTATTGGGAGTGCGCCCCGGAGTGAGCGAATACTCCGCCATCGTGTTGACCTTGCTCCTCAGCGCATCGAGAGTGTCTATCTGCTCCCTTGCAGTCTGCTTCTTCGAGCCGTCTCCGAGCAGGGGAGCGAATTCGGTGCGTATCTCAGCCATTTCCGTGGTGTCGGGCACCTGCAGATAGTGCTCGTATACGAAGTCCTCGTACTGCTCCTCCATTATCTGCGTGAGGATAGCGTCGGGGTAGTCGTAGAAATCCGACGGCGAAATGCTGACGTTGGGGGAGATGGTGAAGTTCTCGCTGTCGTCGTCGAGCAGGAGGTCGTTATCGCGGCAGTAGCCGACGATGTTCTCGCGCTGAGCCTCATCGTCTATGCGGTCGGGGTAGCAGACCATACGCGTTGGCTTGCCGAGCCGGAAGACGATATCGTCGGGAGAGTACGGCGAGAAGCTGTAGAAAAATTCGCCGAGCTCGTTCCTCTTCGAGGCAACGTCCTTGTCGTAGTTGTACTGGTCAACGCTGAGCGGGTGAGTGCCGTAGGGCGCGAAGCTGCGGTTGTTGCGCAGGTTCGATTTTATGCGTATCGTGTAGTCCTCGTCGTTCGGGGAGATGAGGCGGTCCATCGTGTAGGGGAAGTCCTGCGGGTGGACGGAATACCTCCTGAAGCTGTCAAACAGTCTGTCGCTGTACACCGAGTCCGCGAACGCCGTCCACTCGTCGGAGTTGTACTGCACGCCCGTGAATTCCTTGAGGTATATCGCGCCGTCGAAGCGCCTGTTCACGGTGACTACGAGGTCGGTCGTGTCCTTGTAGCGGAGCCTGTCGACGTTGCCGAGCTTGTGGGTGTCGGTGGTGAAGGTGAAGCCGAAAGCGCTCGTGATGTTCGATACGCTTCCTGCGATGTCGTCGATGGTGAAGGAGTTCACCGCGTCGCGCACGTCACTGCGCTTGCGGTTGAGCTCGTCGCTCCTCTTGTAGTCGAGGAGCTTCATCGTGCCGACCGTGACTGCGGTTATCGCGAGCACCTCCGCGATTATCATTACGCCGCACTTTTCGGTGACCTTGAGCCTCATCTGCCGCTTGGGGAAGAAGAGGTTCTCCTTGCGGACGAAGCCGCCGCTTCCGCCCGAATATTCGCCGATGTCGATGGTGGTCATGGCGAAGAGCGCGAGCCAGTACGCCACGAGGAGCATTCCCCACAGCACCGACACCTTCATGCCGTTGTAGAGTCCTACCTCGAGGACGGGGAAGGTCACGATTAGCGGCGGTATCGAGTTCGGACGGTATATCGTGAAAATGTACAGCACGAGCGCGAGCGCCCATACGTACAGCACGAAGAAGGTGGTCACGGCGTTCGCCTCAAGGTCGGGCTTGAGGAATTTGTAGTAGGAGATGTCCGTGTGGTAGGCGGCGCTGTATATCCTGTTGTAGACGAACTTGAAGCCGAGCGCGAGCTTCTCGATGTACCTGTAGCAGGCAAACATCGCGATAAACGCCGAGCCTGCCGCTATCCATATGCCGCGCTTGCCCATGAGCGAGAGCGTGATATACACAGCCGAGAAGAGTATCGCCGCGAATATCAGCGCGGGCTTGTTGTACTCGAAATCGAACATCGAGAAGAACGACATTATCGTCGCCGCGAAGCCGCACACCGAGATGAATACAGCCTCTATCACCCTGAAATTCGGGCGCTTCTTCTTCACGGACATTATGATACTGTCACATATCGCAATGCCGTTGCTGTTCTTTATGTTTTTGTTTTTCATATCGTATCCTTTTACAGTTCAATATCCTTTACAGAGGAGCTTATACGCCCGATGATGACGGGGATAGTGTTGAGGTTCGGATAGCCGACAGCGAACTGCGCGGCTTCCTCGGGAGATGTCACCACCACGAGGGCGTTGAGTATATCCGCGTCAACGTTGTCGTCGATGTATTCGAGCACCGACGTATCGGGGACGGAGGTGATAAACGTAAAGGATGACAGCGACAAGCCGCTGTGCTCCGTGAAATAGAGCTCGGGAGGCTCGCAGAAGAGGCTGTCCGTCACGGAGAGTATGAGCTCCTGAACAGCTCCCGCGAGGTCGTCGGAATCGGCGATATTGCGCTCGACAAAGCCGTTCGCCTTGCCGTTGTAGAAGACGATGGAGTGCAGACGCTCGTTCTCGAGCATGAACTGCGACAGCGACACGAGCGACTCCACGAGCGTATCGAATACAGGCAGAGTGAAGTGCGGGTCGTTCTTCTCGTAGCATTTGAGGTTGATGAAGAGCGTGCACGGCGTGTCCACGGGGAGGCTGTAGTCCTTGACGATGAATTCGTCCTTCTTCGAGCTCAGCTTCCAGTGGATACGGTTGAGCTTGTCGCCGGGGTGATAGCCGCGCAGGTCGAACACCTCTGACGGGTCGTCGCCGGGCTTGTGCTCGGAGAATACGTTGCTCTCCTCGTTCGTGCGGTCGAGGTAGCTGACCTCGCCGCCTATCTCGTGTCCCTCGGGCATTACCGCCACCTCAGCGGTGAGGTTCCTGCCTATCTTGAACTTGAATATCTTCAGCGGGTCGTAGATGTAGATGTAGGCGCACCTGATATTGATTATGCCGCAGAACTGCGAGCTCAGCTGGAACGTCACGCTCTGCTCGTTGAGCGGCTGGACGGGCATATGGAGCTCGAAGGTGTTTATCTCGTTGTTGAAAACGTTGTAGTACTCGATGTGCGCCTCAGCCTTGCCGACGGGGAAGAAGCTCCTGTTGCTGAGCCTGATGAACACGGGGAAGTCCTCGCGCTTAGAGGCTGTACCGCTCTTGACGGACATATCCGCGCGCATGAGGAGCTTCGTGATGAACGTCGAAACGTACATCAGAACGGGTATCGCGCACACCACGACGAGCAGTACGAGGGCGAAGTCCCACAGGTACATCACGTAGAATACCGCGCAGATGATGATGAGCGCGGCAAAGAATATCTTCATCAGAAGCATGGCTCAGACCTGCTTTTCGGATATCCCGGGAGCGGGCACCTTCTTGATGATGTCGGCGATGACGCTCGCGGCGGACACCTCCGAGAGCTTAGCCTTGGAGTTGAGGATAATGCGGTGCTCGAAGACGTCGCCGCAGATGTAGACGATGTCGTCGGGGATAACGTAGTCGCGTCCCATAGCGGCGGCTATGCCCTTGGATATCTGCATGAGCGCGAGCGTGCCGCGCGGGCTGACGCCGAGCTTTATCATGGGGTGATTTCTCGTCGCGGCGGAGAGCTGTACGATGTATTCGTATATCCTCTCGTCAACGTATATGTTGGAGATGTACTCCTGCAATTCCATTATCATGCGTGCATTCGCGACTTCCTTCACGTCCTCGAGCGGGTTCGAGTTGAACTTGGACTTGAGGATAGCCACCTCGCCGCCGAAGTCGGGATAGCCCATGCTCAGCTTTATCATGAAGCGGTCGAGCTGGGAGTCGGGGAGGTTGTGTGTGCCTGCCGAGCCTATCGGGTTCTGCGTAGCGATGACGGTGTAGGGCTCGGGGAGCTTGTATGTATT
Source organism: Ruminococcus sp. (assembly GCA_030530245.1). Classification (GTDB taxonomy): domain Bacteria; phylum Bacillota; class Clostridia; order Oscillospirales; family Ruminococcaceae; genus Ruminococcus. The sequence goes on along the minus strand of JAUMVH010000137.1, from coordinate 476 downwards.
GCCGTCGACGGTGATGCTCTTCTCCTCCATGAGCTCGAGCAGAGCGGACTGCGTCTTGCTCGAGGTACGGTTTATCTCGTCCGCGAGGAAGAGGTTGCAGAACGCAACGCCCGGACGGAACTCGAACGTGTTCTTGACCTTGTTGTACACCGAGAAGCCCGTAACATCGGACGGGAGCACATCGGGGGTGAACTGCATACGGTTGTGCTCGAGCGAGAGAGCCTTCGAGAAGGCGAGGGCGAGGGTGGTCTTGCCGACGCCGGGGATATCCTCGATGAGGATATGACCCTTGCACAGGATAGCGAGCAGGGTCTTGATTATGATAGCGTCCTTGCCGATAACAGCTTTCTTGACCTCGGCAACGACATCGTTTATCTGCTTGGCGTAATAAGAATTGTTCATAGTTGTCTCTCCTGTAAAATACAAAATACACAATCATTATAACATATATCTTATAGCTTTGCAAGCAAAAGGGC
>JAUMVH010000136.1:3819-7452 GCA_030530245.1 Ruminococcus sp. | reverse complement strand
CATCCGCTGGAAGAAGGGTCTGCTCACGCTCTTGTCGATTATCTTGTACAGGTCTATCTCGTCCTCCTTGACCGTGAGGAAGCCGACCTGTGTGATGAACTTGGTCTCTGTGAGGTAGTAGCGTGTGAACGACCACGGGAGCCCGAATAACGTTCTCTTTTTGTCAGTCCAAACGTAATCTATGTCTTCTCTTGCCATGATAGGAACCTCCTTAAAAAGCAGAATAGTATATCACTATACTATTTTATCACAAAAATGTGAATTAGTCAACATCAATCGCGACTTTTTTCGCGGGCAGGGGAGTGCTCCGAAAAAAATCCCGCAGGGAGCGCTTCTCTCTGCGGGATATCTCTTTATTCGTTCGCCTCAGCCTCGGGAGCTTCCTCCGCGGGAGTATCGCTAACGATATCCGCTTCGGTTATCTCGCCCCTCATCAGCTTCTCGAAGTTCTCGCCGTCAATCTTTTCGAATGTGAGCAGATATTTCGCGAGGAGGTGCATTTTATCGGAGTTTGCCTTGATAATCGCGGTGCAGTCGGCGTATGCCTTCTCGATTATAGCCTTGACCTCGCCGTCTATCTGAGCCGCGACAGCCTCGCTGTAATTCTTCGTGTGACCGTAGTCCTTGCCGAGGAAGACCTCGTCGCTGTCGGAGCCGTAAACTACCGTGCCTATCTTATCGGAGAAGCCGTACTTCGTGACCATATTGCGGGCAACGTTGGTGGCGCGCTCGATGTCGTTTGAAGCGCCCGTGCAGATGTCGTCGAGGAATATCTCCTCCGCGACACGTCCGCCGAGGAGCATCACGATGTTCTCGCGCATCTGGTTGCGTGAAACGTGCATATCGTCGTTGTCGGGACGTGTTACCGTGATACCTGCCGCCATTCCGCGCTGGATTATCGTTACCTGATGTACCTTATCCTGCGTGGGGAGGTTGTACGCCGCGACGGCGTGACCTGCCTCGTGGTAAGCAGTGACCCTCTTGTCGTGCTCGGTGACGATACGCGACTTCTTCTCGGGACCTGCGATGACCTTCATGGTAGCCTCTTCGATGTCCTTCTCGGTGATAGCCTTCCTGTTGCTGCGGGCCGCAAGAAGTGCCGCCTCGTTGAGCAGGTTCTCGAGGTCTGCGCCCGTGAAGCCCTGCGTCGTCTGAGCGATGACTCTGAGGTCGACGTCGGGACCGAGCGGCTTGTTCTTGGCGTGTACCTTCAGGATATCCTCTCTGCCCTTGACATCGGGATATCCGACAACTATCTGTCTGTCGAATCGACCCGGACGCAGGAGCGCGGGGTCAAGTATATCGCGGCGGTTCGTAGCGGCAATGACGATGACGCTCTCATTGCCCGTAAAGCCGTCCATCTCGACGAGGAGCTGATTGAGCGTCTGCTCGCGCTCGTCGTGTCCGCCTCCGAGACCTGCGCCGCGGTGACGTCCTACGGCGTCTATCTCGTCGATGAATATTATCGAGGGAGCGTGCTTTTTCGCCTGCTCGAAGAGGTCGCGCACACGTGATGCTCCGACGCCGACGAACATTTCAACGAAGTCCGAGCCCGATATCGGGAAGAACGGACAGCCTACCTCTCCCGCGACAGCTCTCGCGAGAAGGGTCTTACCTGTACCGGGAGGTCCGAGGAGCAGTACGCCCTTGGGAACCTTTGCGCCTATGCTTGAGTACTTGCCCGGGTGCTTGAGGAAGTCGACTATCTCCTGAAGCTCCTGCTTTTCCTCGTCTGCGCCCGCTACGTCCGCGAAGGTTGCCTTGCGGGTGTCAGCCTGAGCCTTGAGGTTCGCCTTTGAGAAGGAGGTGTACTTCCCGCCGCCTCCGCTCTGCTTCATCAGGAAGTAGAGTATCGCGATACCGAGCAGTACCGTGAGTACCACGGGTATGAGCGAGTATATCCATGTCCTGTCGGTTATCTTGATGTAGTCCTGCTCGAGCGGGTCGTTGGGATGGTCGGCATTGTAGTTCTGCCTGTAGTCCTTGGTGTCCATAAGGAAGATATCGACATTGGGGACATTGTACTTCATCTTTACGTCTTCGCCGTCGAGCGAGTATGTGAGCTCTCCCGTGCCGAGGTCGAGCTCGTAGTACGAGACGCGCATATCGTCGAAGTACTTGATTATCGAGGTATAGTCGACGTGCTCGGCGTTGTCTGCAAATTTCGAGCTTACGAAATATATACAGAACACGGCAACGATTATGATAAAGATGTAGGTGATAAAGCCTTTATTTCTTCTTGGTGTCAATTGGTCCACTCCATTCCTGTTTATCATTCACGACTGAGATGACAAACAGCCGCTTTGTATTCCCGTCGGGAGCCACGCGCTGAGCGATACCGAGCCTTTCAGCCCATACGGTACCCTCGCCGTCCTCAATGAAGTGGAGCGTGTTCCTCTCCGCGGGGGGGATTGTTTCGTTTATGAGTTTTTTCACGGACGAGCGGAAGTCACGTCCGCGGAGCTGTATCTTATCGCCGTTTCTGCGGTTCCTCAGCACAGCTTCACCTTTTATTTTATCATAATCGAAGGTGTAAAATGTTAATTTTTTGTTAACATCTCGCCGCCTGTCGTATTCAGCCCTGTCCACGAGCTCGCATATCAGCGTTTTGCCGCTGAATATCGAGTTTTCTCCTATCATCAGCGGAGCCGATAGCTCCCCGACAGCTTCCGCCGCGGGTATGGCTCTGAGCTCGGCAGCGGAGCCGTCGGAGACAAAGTAGATATCGCCCGATATATTGAGCTTTCCGCCGTTTACGACTATATCATCGCACTCGCGTATGCGTTCGTGCGACACGGGCAGACCGTTCCTCACGAGCAGACGCGAGATACAGCGGGAGCGTATCACGGTGTCATATCCCGCGAGCCCCGTGAGCCTGCTGCCGTCGAGGCACTCGCGCTCGGCAGAGTCTGTCATCGCCTCGATATAGGCGTTTTCGTCCCGCAGACCGTCCACGGAGTTGACAAATGTCGAGTTCAGCGACGGGTTTATCTCGCGCAGGAGCGGGATAATGCGGTGGCGTATCTTATTGCGGGTGTAGTCGTCGGTGAGGTTGGTGCTGTCGGTGACGTAGTCCTGTCCGCGCTCGGCGAGGAAAGCCTCTATCTCGGCGCGTGTGACCGCGAGCAGGGGACGCACGATGTTCCCGCGCACGGGCGGTATTCCTGCGAGCCCTTTCAGTGCCGTGCCTCTCGCGAGGTTGAGCAGTACCGTTTCGAGGTCGTCGTCGGCGTTGTGAGCCGTGGCTAACTTTTTGCCCTGCGCGTTCCTGCAAAAGATGCCATACCTCAGTTCGCGGGCGGCGAGCTCCGTGGACATTGAGCGCTCAGCCGCATAGCCGCTGACATCGCACCTCTCCGCGGTGAACCTCACTCCGAGCCGCGCACAAAGACTGCGGCAGAACTCCTCGTCGCGGTCGCTCTCACTGCCTCGCAGACAGTGGTTGACGTGCAGAGCCTCGACCTCTATCCCGAGCCTTTCGCGGAGCTCGCAGAGGCTCAGTAAAAGACAAACGCTGTCTGCGCCTCCCGAGAGACCGCAGACAACGATGTCGCCGCTTATGAACATATTGTACTTTTGCGAGAGCTTAACTATTCTTTCTAACATATCATCCCTCGGGCGGAGTTGATGTAT
>JAUMVH010000136.1:0-3809 GCA_030530245.1 Ruminococcus sp. | reverse complement strand
CCATATGAGCTCGACCGTGCCGACCTCGCCGTGACGTTTCTTGGCGACGATACACTCCGAGACGTTCTGGCGAGTGCTCTCCTTGTTATAGTATGCGTCGCGGTAGAGGAAGAGAACGATGTCGGCGTCCTGCTCGATAGAGCCAGATTCACGGAGGTCCGAGAGCATGGGGCGCTTGTCGTTTCTGCCTTCAACGGCTCGCGAGAGCTGTGACAGCAGTATCACGGGGACGTTGAGCTCCTTCGCCATTACCTTGAGCTGACGCGTTATCTCGGATACGACGGTAACGCGGTTGTCCGACTTTGAGGTGGACTCCATGAGCTGGAGGTAGTCGATGATGACGAGCCCGAGGTCCTTCACGCGGCGGAGCTTCGCCTTCATCTGCTGTACCGTCATGCTCGCGGTATCGTCGATGTACATCGGGAACGTGCTGAGGAATGCGGCGCTCGCGGCGAGCCTTGTCCACTCCTCGCTCTGTATGCGTCCGTTTCGGAGCGAGCTCGACTCAACGAGCGCCTCCGTAGAGAGCAGACGCGTGGCGAGCTGCTCCTTCGACATTTCGAGGTTGAAGATGACGACGTCCTTGGCGTTTGCACGGCGGGCGACGTTCGTGGCGATATTCATCGCGAACGAGGTCTTTCCCATACCGGGACGTGCGGCGATGATGATAAGGTCGGACTTGTTCAGACCCGAGGTTATCGTATCGAGCAGGGTATAGCCCGTCTTCGCGCCGACGTACATATCCTTGTTCTCGCCCGTTATCTTGCCGAGACGGTCGTACGCCTCGAGCACGGCGTCGCCGATGGGAGCGAGCCCCTGCACGCTTCTGCCCTGTCTGATGTCGTAGATGCGCTGTTCTGCGGAGTCGAGCAGGAGCGATGCGTCCTGTTCGCCGCTGTGTATCTCCTCGAGGATAGTGCGTGCGGTGTAGCCGAGACTGCGTATGAGGTACTTGTCCGCGACTATCTTGCAGTAGCTTTCGATGTTCTCGGTCGTGGGAAGAGTGTTGGCTATCTCGGCGAGGTAGCGTCTGCCCTCAGCGGACGACTCGAATATATGCATCTTTTCGGCTTCATTCAGCACCGTTACGATGTCTATCGGCATACCCGACGTGAACATTCGCACTATGATACCGAATATAGCCTTGTGCTGTTCGGTGAAGAAATACTCGGCTCTGACCTTCTCGATGACGAGCGGAGCGACCGACGGGTCGGAGAGTATGGCTCCGATGACGGACTGCTCGGCGTCGGTGCTGTGCGGTAGGTCGTTGTCGGGTATCATTACGTTGTTTTCCATCAGCCCTCAACGACCTCGACGTCTATCGTCTCCGAGATGCCCGTGTAGAACTTGATGGTCGCCTTGTAGGAGCCGAAATTCTTGATATCGGCGCTGAGGGTTATCTTCTTCTTGTCGACCTTCACGCCGAACTGCGAATCGAGCGCGTCGGCTACGTGAGCGGAGGTGACAGAGCCGAAGAGCCTGTCGTTCGAGCCTGCCTTCGCCTTGATAACGACCTGCTTGCCCTTTACTTTTGCGGCGGCTTCGCTGGCAGCCTTGACGTCCATGTCTATCTTGTGCTGTGCGGAAGCCTGCTGTCCCTGAAGCTTGTTGATATTCTCGGGAGTAGCCTCAACTGCGAGACCCTTGGGGATAAGCATATTCCTTGCGTAGCCGTCCGCTACGTTCTTGACCTCGCCCTTCTTTCCCGAGCCTTTAACGTCCTGTAAGTAGATTACCTTCATATTTTCCATTCCTTTCGGTATTATTCGATGTATGTCTCTTCCTGACGCGAATCTATCGCGTTGATGAGCAGCTTGACCGCTTCCTGCAATGAGGTGTTTTCAAGCTGTGCGGCTGCCATTGTCTGATGTCCGCCGCCGCCGAGCTCCTCCATTACGACCTGTACGTTCAGAGCTCCGAGCGAGCGCGCGGAGATATTGGTGACATTGCCTGTACTGTAGATAACGAATGAGGCGTCGACGTCCGATATGCTGAGCAGCTCGTCGGCTGCCTGCGGAGCTACGACGCGTATGTCGTCCGACTTGAAGTCGGCGACCGCAATTGCGCATTTCTTGTGGAGCTTAGCGTTCGCGACGACCTGAGTCTTGCGCTTGTATGCGTCGAACGAGTTCGAGAACAGGAGCTTTACCGAGACGGTGTCCGCGCCCTGCTTTTTCAGGAAGGCGGCGGCTTCAAACGTTCTCACGCCCGTGCGCATGACGAAGTTCTTGGTGTCGAGCATAATGCCCGAGAGCAGAGCCTCCGCGCATATGCTCGGGAGATTTTCGTCAGTGTCGAAGCTGAAGTACTGTATGAGCTCGGTCACCATCTCCGAAGCCGACGAAGCGTACGGCTCGTGGTGGAAGATGACCGCATTGTCGATGAAGTTGACCGTCTTGCGGTGGTGGTCGACGACGATGACCTTCTTTATCCTGTCATAGAGCTCGCGGCTCTCGATGAAGTCGCGGTTGTGGGTGTCGACTACGAATAGGAGGTCGTTGCTCTCGACCGACGACACAGCCGCCGACGGCGTGATGAACAGGTTCTTGTCAGACTGCGATTCCACGATGTCGATGAGATGAGTCGCGAGGTTCTTGCTCCTGTCGACGACGATATGTACCTCCTTGCCGAGGAGCTTTATCGCGCCCGCGAGACCTACTGCCGCTCCCACGGAGTCGAGGTCGCCGAAGCGGTGACCCATGATGTAGACCTTGCCCGAGTTGCGTATCACGTCCTCCATAGCGTTGGCGATGATACGCGTTTTAGCGCGCGACATCTTCTCGACGCCCTTGGATACGCCGCCGAAGAAGCGGTAGCCGCTCTCGGTCTTGACGACGGCTTGGTCGCCGCCGCGTCCGAGCGCCATATCGAGGCACTGGCGCGCTATCTTTTCGCTCTCGGCGAGCGAGGATGCGCCCTGTCCGACACCGATAGAGAAGGTGAGCGGATACTTGCCTGCTATCTTGATATTGCGTGCGAGGTCGAGTATCTTGAACTTGTTCGATATCTTCTCCTCAAGGTGGCGGTTCTCGATGACCGCGTAGAAGGTGTTCGAGGATATCTTCTTGATGAAGCCGTTGGTGCTGCTCATGAACTTTTCGATGAGCTGCTCCGTTTCGACCGAGGCGAGAGCTTTTTCGCTCTCCTTGGCGTTCTGCATGATCTCGTCGTAGTTGTCTATCGAGAGTATCACGACGTTTGGGTGCTCCTCGTCGAAGCGCTTCCTCAGGTGGAAGTACGAGGTCTCGTCGTTGAAGTAGATGATGCAGAAGGCGATCTCCTTCTCCTTGAATTCCTCGAGCACGACCTTATAAACCGAGCCGTTCACGTGGCAGTAGGCGAAGCCGTCGGTCAGCAGCGAATCGAGGTCGAGCTGTACGAAGTCGCTGAAGCTGAGTCCGTAAGCGTCCGCCCCGAGGCTGACCTTTTCGGCGAATACCTGATTGTACCACACGATGTCCCTGTTGTCGTCGATTATCGCGACGGGAGCGGGCAGGGTGTGCATATACTGCGCCGCGGAGGTCTCGAGGTGAGTGTTCATCTTTGAGAAGTGCCTGAGGGAATTTCTGGAGTAGACCAGAGATACTATCATCATTATCACTATCAGCGCAGCAGCTATCCCGCAGCCGATGAGTGCGGGGACATAGCGCTCTGCATACACCGCCGCCGAAACGAAAGCGGTGTCAGCGAGCAGTATCGCCAGCGGCACGATATATATCAGCGGAAACTTCGTCTTCAACCTACAGGCTCCTTTCAGCACGGGAATCAATAGTATTGATTCCCGGATGCAAGATTTTCAGAGGCAAGAG
>JAUMVH010000135.1:4314-7543 GCA_030530245.1 Ruminococcus sp. | reverse complement strand
TTCACAAAGACTGTGCAGATTATAGGGAGATTCTATAACTATTGCCGAATATAGGAAAAAGCTATTGACTTCATTGGGCGGGAGTGGTATAATACATATTGTTCCGATAGAAATACAATGATTTAAAAGAAAGGACTGCTGAACATGAGAGCAAATATGATGTGTTGTTGTATGTGTAATATGATGGCTTTACGTGTTCTGCGTGCCTGTGCTCAGCGATGTTGCGCTTTCTCTTGAACATCAGTGAGCAGATTTTCCATGCGCAGGGTGCGGAAGCATTCTGCGCATTTTTGTATTTTGGAGGAATATATGGTCAATGAGAGAGAAAGCGTGACCGCTAAGCTGTGCGCGTTCGTGAGAGCGTGGCACTCGAACAGGTCGCGCGAGAAGATATACGACGACTACCTCGCCTTCGACCTGATGGGCAAGGACGAGTACGACGCCATTTATGAGATGATAAGGCAGGGCTTCGGCGGCTTGCAGGAGTTCTCGCGCGAGGACACCGAGCAGATAATCAACGAGTACATCGCGCCGATACCGCTCTCGCGGATACATTTCAGCGAGGTGAGGCTGTCCGACTTTGCCGCCGAGCACGGGAAGATACAGTACGTGATATGCGGCGCGGGCTCGGACACGTTCTCGTTCCGCAACGCCAATGAGAACATCGAGGTCTTCGAGATAGACCACCCCGACACCCAGCGCTACAAGCTCGAGCGCATACGCGGGCTCGAGTGGAACATACCTAAGAACGTACACTTCGTCCCCGTCGACTTCGAGAAGGAGCGAATGTGCGGCAAGCTCATAGAGGCGGGCTTCGACCCCGAAAAGCCGACGTTTTTCAGTATCCTCGGAGTGTCATACTACCTCACGCTCGACGTCTTCGCGGACACCCTGCGGCAGATGTCGGAGCTGTCATCGCTCGGGAGCGTGGTGGTGTTCGACTACCCGATAAAGACGGGCGATTTCCCGCGTAGGGTAGAGCGGCTCGAGAGGATAACGGAGTCGCTCGGCGAGGTAATGCGCGGCGGCTTCGACTACAACGAGGTCTCGCGGGCACTGTACACGCTGGGCTTTCAGATAGATACGTATATGCCGCCCGAGAAGGTGCAGTCGGAGTACTTCGACGGCAGAGCAGACGGTATGCGTGCATTTGAGAACGTGAGCCTGATATCGGCGTCATACACGGCAGGCTACAACTATGAGTAATTCGGAATTAATGTATAACCGACGGAAACAAACCGTAGGGGCGCCCTTTGGGCGTCCACATAAACCGAACACGGTAGCGATTACGTAATTGACGGACCGCCAAAGGCGGCCCCTATATGATAATGTTGAATCGAACGATGTAGGGGACGGCGTCCCCGACGTCCCACATTTTAAGGAGAATGATTATGAGTACATTTAAAAATACAGAGACCGCGCTTATCCATGGTGGCATTTCCATCGACGAGCGCACGGGAGCAGTGAATATCCCGATATATCAGACATCTACCTACAAGCAGGACGGGCTCGGCAAGATGCGCGGCTACGAGTATTCGCGCACGGGCAACCCCACGCGTGAGGCGCTGGAGTCCCTGATAAACGACCTCGACGGAGGTGCGGCGGGCTTCGCGTTCGGCTCGGGCATGGCGGCTCTTACGGCAGTCCTGAGTCTGCTCCGCAGCGGCGACAGGGTGCTCATCTCGAGCAACGTCTACGGCGGCACGTTCCGCCTGCTCGACAAGGTCTTCGACCACTTCTCGATAAACCACACCATAGCGGACACGACCGACCTCGCCGCATACGAGAGCGAGATAACTCCCGACGTGAAGGCGGTCGTCATCGAGAGTCCCGCCAATCCGCTGATGACTGTCACGGACATAAAGGCGGTCGCGGAGGTCTCGCACAAGCACGGACTGCTCGTCATCGTGGACAACACGTTCATGACGCCGTACCTGCAAAAGCCGCTCGCGCTCGGAGCTGATATCGTCGTGTACAGCGCGACGAAGTACCTCGGCGGACACAGCGACGTTGTTGCGGGACTCGCCGTCGTGAGCACGAAGGAGCTCGCGGAGAAGATAGCCTTCATTCAGAATTCGACGGGCGGAGTGCTCGGACCGTTCGATTCGTTCCTGCTTATCCGCGGTATCAAGACGCTCGCGGTACGTATGGACAGACACGTCGAAAACGCCGAAAAGGCGGCACATTTCCTCGCTGAGCACAAGGCTGTGAAGAAGGTATACTACCCTGGTCTGCCGACGGCGCAGGGCTATGAGGTCAACCGCGGACAGGCGAAAAACGGCGGTGCGATGATATCGTTCGAGCTCCACGAGAACTACGATATCCGCCGCTTCTTCGAGAGCCTCGAGCTCGTATCGCTCGCGGAGAGCCTCGGCGGCGTGGAGTCCCTCGTATGCCACCCAGCGACGATGACGCACGCCTCTATACCCGCCGATATCCGCAAGAAGGTCGGTATCACGGACGGACTTATCCGCCTCTCGGTCGGCATCGAGAGCATAGACGATATCCTCGCAGACCTCGCGCAGGCTATCGAGAAGGCGGAGGTGCACTGATGAACTACTATGATTCCATGCAGGCGCTCATCGGCAACACACCGCTGGTAAGGCTCGGAAATATCGTGCAGAGCGAGGGCGTGAACGTGTTCGCGAAGCTCGAGCTCTACAACCCCTCGGGAAGCGTCAAGGACCGCACGGGACTGTACATGATAAACGACGCCGAGCGCCGCGGCTTGCTGAAAGAGGGCGGCACCATCGTCGAGGCGACCGCGGGCAACACTGGGCTCGGCATAGCCTTCGCGGCGCTGAACCGCGGCTACCGTATCATATTCGTGGTGCCGACGAAGTTCTCGGCTGAAAAGCAGGCTCTCCTGCGCGCACTCGGAGCGGAGGTCGTGAACACTCCCCGCGAGAAGGGAATGCTCGGAGCAGTCGCCAAGGCGGAGGAGATAAAGGCGCAGATACCGAACTCGATATCGCTCGAGCAGTTCAAGAATCAGAGCAACCCACTCGCCCACTACGAGACTACGGGGCGTGAGATATATGAGTCTCTCGACGGTCACATCGACTACGTTGTTGCGGGAGCGGGCAGCGGCGGCACCTACACGGGCATACTCCGCTACATCAAGGAGCGCGTGCCCACCGCCAAGGGCATACTCGCGGACCCCGTCGGCTCGACCATGGGAGGCGGCGAGCACTCCGACTATAACATCGAGGGGATAGGCAACGACTTC
>JAUMVH010000135.1:0-4304 GCA_030530245.1 Ruminococcus sp. | reverse complement strand
GGCGTAATAAAGATGAACGACGAAGAGGCGTTCGCCACCGCGCGGCTGCTTGCCTCGAAGGAGGGCATTATCGCTGGCTCGTCCTCCGGAGCGGCTATGGCAGCGGTGCTGAAGCTCATAGAGAGCGGCGCGAAGGGCAACATCGTGACGGTCTTCCCCGACCGCGGCGACCGCTATTTCAGCACAGGGCTCTTCGATTGAGCGGGGAACCCCTGCTGATAAAATGGGATTTACGGGCGGACACGGCATAAATCAACATCGTGTAGAGGCGGGGTATCCGCTATAATAATTGGTAAGGAACGCGGAGATAGGCTTGCCATCCGTACAGGTAAGCGAGCTTGCGAGCGACCGCGCGAACTGGCAGCGCGGACACCGCGCACAAAGGAAACGGAGGTATACAATGACCCTACAGCAGCTCAAATACATACTCGCCATCTCGGAGACCAACTCCATGAACAAAGCCGCGGAGCAGCTCTACGTCTCGCAGCCGTCGCTGTCATCGTCGGTGCAGGAGCTCGAGCGCGAGATAGGCATAAAGATATTCAACCGCAGCGGACGAGGCGTGACCCTCACCAACGACGGCGCGGAGTTTTTGCAGTACGCGCGTCAGGTCGTGGGACAGTTCGACGTGCTCGCGGAGAAGTACATCAGCAAGGGCAGCGTCAAGAAGAAGTTCGGCGTGTCCACGCAGCACTACTCGTTCGCGGTGAAGGCGTTCGTGGAGATGGTGAAGAGGTTCGACACATCGGAGTACGAGTTTGCAGTCCGCGAGACCAAGACCGCCGAGGTCATCAGCGACGTAGCCACCCTCCGCAGCGAGATAGGCATAATCTACCTCAACGACTTCAACCGCAAGTCGCTGACGAAGCTGCTGCACTCGAACGGGCTGGAGTTCCACACGCTTACGAAGTGCAAGCCGTATGTGTACCTGTGGAAGGGTCACCCCCTCGCGGGCGAGAAGAAGATAACGTTCGCTCAGCTCGCGGACTACCCCTGCCTTTCGTTCGAGCAGGGCGACAACAGCACCTTCTACCTCGCGGAGGAGCTGCTCAGCACCGCCGACTATCAGCGCACGATAAAGGCTAACGACCGCGCTACCATGCTGAATCTGATGATAGGACTGAACGGCTACACGCTGTGCTCGGGCATAATCTGCGAGGAGCTCAACGGCGACGACTATATAGCCGTTCCCTTCGAGGACGAGTCCGACGAGATAATGGAGATAGGCTATATCACGCTGAGAAACGTTATTCTCAGCGAGATGGCGGAGATATACATCAGCGAGATACGCAAGTACCTCGGGATATAGCCTCAGTCTATAGCTCTGCATAAAAGTCAGGTATTGGACACCTGCACGGAACGGGAGTATAATTTACCTATACCAAACAATAAGGAGAACCGATATGATTGAAATACTATGGCTCGGACGCGGCGGACAGGGAGCCTTTACAGCCGCGAAGCTGCTCGGTGCAGCCTATACCTCAGACAGCGACGGCAAGTACGCGCTCGCCTTCCCGTCATTCGGTCCCGAGCGCCGCGGAGCTCCCGTGCGGGCGTTCACTAAGCTCGATACCAAGCCCGTAGCCGACAGGAGCCAGACCGAGCGTGCCGACTTCATCGTGATACTCGACGACACGCTCTACTCACCGAGCCTGCGCGGACTGCTGAAGGAGAACGGACAAATTATCGTCAACTCCAAGACGGCAATCGACGGCGCGCTCACCTTCGACGCAGAGGGGATCGCCGCTGAGCACAGGCTGCCCACGGTCAACACCGTCATGCTGGGACTGCTCGTGGGTCTTTCGGGAGTTGTTACGGCAGAGAACGCACAGCAGGCGATAAAGGGCTATATGCCCGCAAAAATACAGGAGCGCAACATCTCCGCTCTACTAAAAGCCGCAGAGGAGGCAGTCTGATGAGACCATATATCAGGGAGAAGAAGGACTTCGCGTTCGCGGAAGTCCCCGAAAATACGTCGTTTGAGGCAGGCTACCTCGTGACGGTAAACAGCGGCTGGCGCAGTATCAGACCCGTCATCGACAGCGCGAAATGCGTGGGCTGCGAGCAGTGCTACCTGTACTGTCCCGACGGCGTCATCGCGATAAAGGACGGAAAAGCCGTCATCGACTACGACTTCTGCAAGGGCTGCGGAATATGCGCTAAAATATGTAAAATAGGAGCTATCGGAATGGAGGCGGAGCGCAAATGAAGAAGTTTTTATCAGGCAACGAAGCCTTCGCCGAGGGCATACGCCTTGCGCGTCCCGAGGTCATATCCGCCTACCCGATAACCCCTCAGACCATCGTCGTTGAGCGCCTCTCCGAGATGGTGGAGGACGGCAGCCTCACTGCCGAGTACGTGCACGTCGAGTCCGAGCATTCCGCGCTCTCATGCGCTATCGGAGCAAGTGCCGCAGGTGCGAGAGCCTTCACGGCTACCTCGTCGCAGGGACTGCTCTACATGGCGGAATGTCTCTATTACGCGGCAGGCGGACGCTTCCCGATAGTGATGATGAACGCCGACCGCTCGACCGCTCTCCCGTGGAACATCTACGGCGACCAGCGCGACAGCCTCTCACAGCTCGACAGCGGCTGGATACAGGCTTACGCCGAAAATGCGCAGGAGGCGCTCGACCTTGCGCTGATGAGCTACCGTATAGCCGAGGATAAGCGCGTATCTACGCCGTTTATGGCGAACCTCGACGGCTTTGTGCTCACTCATACATACGAGACGGTCGACATACCCACGCGCGAGCAGGCTGACAGCTTCCTGCCGCCCTACGAGACCGAGAATCGCATAGACTTCGAGAACCCGCGCAATATGGCGTTCTCGGCGGGTCCTGACACCAACTACATCTTCAAGTTCAGGGAGCACGAGGGCGTGCTCGCGGCTCGCGAGGTCATCACCGAGACCGAGACTGCATTCGCAGAAACATTCGGCAGGCAGTACACGGGTCTGACCGAGAATTACCTCACCGACGATGCCGACTACATCATCGTAACCCTCGGAAGCATTGCGGGACTCTGCCGCGAGACTGCGGATAAGCTCCGCGGACAGGGGATAAAGGCGGGCGTTGTGCGCATACGCTATATGCGCCCCTTCCCGAACGAGGAGATAGCGGCAGTTCTGAAAAATGCCAAGGCGTACGCGGTGCTCGAGAAGGACATCAGCTTCGGCAACGAGGGCACGGTCTTCACGAACGTCAACTCCGCGCTGAAAAAGGCGGGCGTAGGCGTCAAGGGCTGCAACTACATCGGCGGTCTCGGCGGCAGGAACATCTCCGCTGCCGACATCGAGAAAATATACACTGACATCGCACACGGCACGGACGCCGTCAATTTCATCGGCATAGGAGGCGAGGACAATGGCAAATAAGGTCGCGGACAGCATTTCGCGCGAGGAGTTTTTCTACGGGCACAAGGCGTGTGCGGGCTGCGGAGGCAGTCTCGCCGTGAGAGCTGCACTGAAGGTCCTCGGACAGAACGCGGTATCGGTGCTCCCCGCAGGTTGTATGTCGGCGGTGGGCTTCAATTTCCCGCAGCTGTGCTTCTCCAACAACTCGATAATCTCCACCTTTGCGGGAACGGCTTCCATGCTCACGGGCGTCGAGGCGGGACTCCGCGCCAAGGGTCACAAGGACTTCACGGCGGTGGGCTTCGCAGGTGACGGCGGCACGGCGGATATCGGTATACAGGCTCTTTCGGGAGCCATCGACCGCAACGACAACATCATCTACATCTGCTACGACAACGAAGCCTACATGAATACGGGCATTCAGAAGAGCGGACTCACTCCCTTCGGCGCGAGGACGACTACTACTCCCGCGGGCGCGAATATCCACGGAAATATCCGCCCGAAGAAGAATATGTTCGAGATAGCTGCCGCTCACGATATCCCGTATGCGGCGACTGCGAGCGTCGGCTACATCGCGGACTTCATCGCCAAGGTGCAGAAGGCGTCGCAGATAAAGGGCACCAAGTATATCCACGTGATAGCGCCGTGTCCGACGGGCTGGGGAGTTGCTCCCGACGAGACTGTCGAGATAGCCCGCGAGGTCGTGGACTGCGGACTGTGGTACCTCGCCGAGTACGAAAACGGCGAGTTCACGCTCAATCACAAGCCCAAGGAGTTCACGGACGTGGCGGCGTATCTGAAAAAGCAGGGACGCTTCAGGCACCTCACCGACGAGGATATAAAGGTGATAACCGACTCCCGTGACAAGAAGTGGGAGCATATAAACGAAACTTTCAGTTATAGGTATAGCCTATAACCTACCATAGAACTATGGTATTGGACAAATGCAG